>JADYYC010000189.1 GCA_020853835.1 Anaerolineales bacterium | reverse complement strand
TCGGCGCGGGCGCGGGCCGGAACACCCCGCGCTACAGCCATTTCGAACGGGTTGTGCTGCTCGATTACTCCCGCACCCAGCTCGAACAGGCGCAGGCTCGCCTGGGGCGGGGCGAGCGGTACGTTTTCGTCGCGGCCGACATCTACGGCCTGCCGTTTGCAACTGGGGTCTTTGATGCGGCGACTATGATCCGTGTGCTGCATCACATGGCTGACCCAGCTTTGGCTCTGCGCCAGGTGCAAAGGTCGCTGCAGACCGGGGGAACTTTTATCCTGGAATACGCCAACAAGCAGAACCTCAAAGCAATCCTGCGTTATCTTGCCGGCCGGCAGTCCTGGAACCCGTTCAGCCTGGATGCGGTCGAGTTCGCCGAACTGAACTTTGATTTTCATCCAAGGGTGGTAAAAAGTTGGCTGGAAGAATGTGGCTTTGATATTCAACGCACGTTGACTGTATCTCACTTCCGGATCAGCTTGGTCAAGCGGGTTGTCCCACTGCGGCTGCTGGTTTGGCTGGACGGACTGGCGCAATGGAGCGGGGATTTGTGGCAACTCACCCCCAGCGTATTCGTGCGCGCCGAAGCAGTCGGCGAGTTACCCGCCGAAGGCCAAGGCGAGGGCGCCCTGGGCGGTTTGTTCCGCTGCCCTGAATGCAGTTCATCCGGACTGGAAGAAGGGCAGGGTTACTTAAGCTGTCCTGGCTGTGGGCGGAGGTGGTCGAGCCAGGACGGGATCTACGATTTCCGCGCCTCCCTGGCTTAGGTCCAGACTGGCGTCAGGGGGTTTTTTCGATCACCCAGAAATGGGACAGGCCAAAGAAGTTTAAAGGAGTCTTTTCCAGGGTTTGGAGCAGCGAACGTAAAACCTTCCCGAACAGGGGGCGCCGGGCAATGATGTTGTCATAAGCCCCAAAAACAATCGATCTATGAATGATGCGCACAGGCAGCCCGGAGAATAATTCGGCCAGGCTGCGGGCGCTGTAGGCGCGCACGTGCGGCGCCAGGCGGTTGCGCCACCGCTTTGGGAGGTAGTTGACGAGCGGGATGTTGCCAAAATGGTACTCGCCGCGCCAGTATATGCCGTGCGTCTCGAACGGGTAGCCGCGGTTGGGTGCAAATACCACGATCCGCCCCAAGGGCTTGAGGACACGCACCATTTCACGGGCGGCGATGCGGTCATCGCGAACGTGCTCGAGCACCTCATGGCTCAGAATCAGGTCAATCGAAGCGTCCGGGAAGGGCAGTTCTTCGCCCGCGGCGCAGACCACCCTGGTATTCGAATGGCGGCTGGTTTGAACTTGAGCCTGGTGTGCGCGCTCGAGATCGTATTCCAGGCCGACGACCCGCCCCGAAAAGGGCGCCAGGTGATCGACATACATGCCCACCCCACAGCCATTTTCAAGCACCCATCCCTTGATGCGCCCCTGGGCGGCGTCGAGAACCATCTCAAGCCGGCGCTGCTGACCCGCCCGCCACACGTAGGACGGCTCGCCTCGCAGGGCGGCTTTTTCGAAATCTCGGGATGGGGTCTCAACCGGTCCAGGGAGTGTAGAGGTCATTTTCGATCCCGAGGCGCAGCAGGAGGCGGCCGACGATCTGATCGACGATCTCGGAGAGGTTTTGGGGGTAGGTGTAGAAAGCGGGCACGGGAGGAAAGATGACCGCGCCCGAGCGGGCGGCGCGTTGCATGAGCTCCAGGTGACCGGCGTGCAAAGGAGTTTCGCGCACGGCCAGGATCAACGGGCGGCCTTCCTTGAGGGTTACGTCGGCAGCGCGCGCCAGCAGATCGGCGGTATATGAGTTGGCAATCGCCGAGAGGGACTTGATCGAACAAGGCACGACCGCCATCCCAATCGACACAAAGGACCCGGAGGCGATCGGCGCGCCGGTGTTTGCGTGACCGTAATGCCGGTTGGCGAGGGCGAGCACGTCGCTCACGCTCCAGTTGGTCTCATGAGCGATGGTGGTTCGGGCTGCGGGGGTGAGCACCAGATGGGTTTCCACCTCGCTGGGGCGCAGATATTCCAGCAGGCGGATCCCGAGGATGGCGCCGGAGGCCCCGCTGATGCCGACGATCAGGCGCCGATTTTTCTCTACCATGTCAAGCTCGATTCTACCCCGTTACCGGTTTACAGGCCGAATGGATGGCGATGGTGCCAAACATACGGCGCTCAAACCGCACCTGTTCGAAACCGGCGGCGATCAGGCGCGCGGAAAGTTGTTCCGGCTCGAGAAAGCCCTCGGTCGTGTCCGGCAGGTAGTGGTAGGCTTCAGATTGCCCGGTGATGAGCGCGCCCAAAGAAGGGATGACCGTGTGGAGGTGGAAGCGCAGCAAGGGCAGGAGCGGTGTGACGGGCGGGGGAGTGGTGTCCAGCGCCACAAAACGACCGCCCGGTTTGAGCACCCGGCGCTGTTCGGAGAGGCAGAGGGCCAGGTCAGCGACGTTGCGAAGCAAGAAACCCGAGACAACCCCATCGAAGTAATCTGAGGGAAAAGGCAGGTGGGCTGCATCCGCTCCGACCCAGGTAAGCCGGTTGATGAGCAGGCCAGGGGTGCGCTGCCTGCCGACCCACATCATTTCGAGCGTGAAATCCGCCGCAACGGCATGGACGGTTGGATCATTTTGCACACCCAGGCGCGCCAGGTCGCCCGTTCCGGCGCCCAGGTCGAGCAAGCGGCTGCCAGGGCGAAGACCAGCCCGGCGGATTACGGACCGGCGCCAGGCCTTATCCTGCCCAAAGGTCATGACCCGGTTCATCAGATCGTAGCGCCTCGCGATGCCCCCAAACATGCCCTGGACGTAGCGAACCCTTTCCTGACCCGTCAGATTAGCCAAAATCTCTCCGTTATCGTGATGTGTTCGAAGTCAAAGCGGGCCCCGTTTGAGCAGGGCTTCAGGCAGCCCCCCGGAGGAACTCCTGATCCTCCGCCTGGGCGATCTGGCGGCCCTCTTCGACGTTCACCCGCGTCAGGAGCAGCCCGCCGATCAGGAAGATCAGGATCAGGCTCAGGATCGCTGGCCGGCTGCTGCCGAAAATCAGGCCGGCGGAGGCAAACAAGACCGGTCCGATGATGGCTGAGAATTTTTCCATAATCCCAAACAAGCCGAAGAACTCGCCGCTTTTTGCCGCGGGGGACATCGACGCATACAGGCTGCGGCTGAGCGCCTGGCTGCCACCCTGGACGACCGCCACCATCCAGGCCAGGAACCAGAATTCGATCACGCTGTTGAGGAAGAAGCCCCATATTGCTACGACGCCATAGATGACAAGCGCCAGCATGATGCTGCGCCGGGTGTCGAATTTCCCCGCCAGGTTCGAGAGAACGCGCGGCCCAAAAAGATATGAGAGGAGCAGCAAGACCAACTCGAGGGTGATGATCATGCCGATGATGAGGCCGAGATTGCTCTGGCGCACCGGATCCGATCCGAGTGAGGTCGGGTCGATCGCGCCGGTCAGATTGGCTGGGAGCAGCCGGCTGCCCAGGATGCCAGCGAGCGGCAGGCTGATCAAATTAAGCAAGACGAATGCCAGGAAGAAGGGACGGCGTTTTTCGGCCGGGCTGGGCAGCCGTCCAAAAATGAGGCTGTACGGGATGCCGACAAATTGGACCAACAGGAGCGCTAGCACCAGCTCGGTCGCGCCGAAGCCGAGCTCGGCGCCGTAAATCGCTGCTACGCCGATGATGGTGCCGATCCCATCGTTGTAGACCAGGAACGCGATCAGGAATTTGAACAGTTCACGATAGCGTTGAATATCGCCCAGGGTTTCGCGAATGCGCTTGAAGCTGGCGGAAACGATCGACTCTCCCTCTTTCAAGGTCTCTGTCGCAGCGGGGGGTTCGGGGACGCGGCGGAAAAGGGGGATCGAAAAGACCGCCCACCAGATGGCTACGCTGAGAAACGACAGCCGGGCGCCCCAGGTGCCAGGGAGAACCTGAAGCATCACGATGTTGATGGCCAGCAGCAGCCCGCCGCCCAAGTAGCCCATCGCATAACCGCGGGTGGATACCACATCCTGATCTTCCGGCCTGGCAACATGCGGCAGGAGCGCATCGTAGAAGGTGTTGGCGCCGTTGAAGCCGATCCGCCCGATAATAGCCAGGATCGAAGCGAGGATCCAATCCCCCGTGCTGACCAAAACCAGCAGCCC
>JADYYC010000188.1 GCA_020853835.1 Anaerolineales bacterium | reverse complement strand
TCGCGATGATGGGCAGCAGCACCCACTGACCGGTCATAAGCGCGATCACCGCCAGAGTTGCGCCGAGCGACAGGGAGCCCGTATCGCCCATGAAAAGCAGCGCCGGGTGCACGTTGAACCACAAAAAACCAAAAATCGCCCCAACGACGGTAAAGCAGAAGCGCGCCAGGAACACCTGCCCCTGGATGAGGGCGATCCCCCCATAAGTGGCGAAGGCAGTCGCCGAGATCAAACCCGCCAGCCCGTCCAGGCCATCGGTAAGGTTGACCGCATTGCAATAGGTCACGATGACAAAGGCCGCGATCGGTATGTACCAGATTCCCAGGCTCAGCAATCCAGGCACGCCGGGGATAAAGAGCTCCGGCGCGTCTAACAGGTATTTCAAGGCAAAGGCGATCACCAGGGCGAAGATAATCTGAAAGATGAACTTGGTGCGGGCGCTCAAGCCTCTGGCGCGCCGCTCGCCTCGCAGCCCTGCCCAATCATCCACGGCGCCGAGCAAGGTGAAGACGACCATCGTGCCCAGCGGCAAAATGATCGAGCGTCCGAGCAGCGTATATCCGAAAAGCGTGCCGGTGTTCATCAACACCGTGATGAGCACCACCGGGATCACGATTATCACGCCTCCCATCGTGGGGGTGCCAATTTTCGAGAAGTGCCGCTCTGGACCGTCAACCCGGATTGCCTTGCCGACCTTAAAATAGCGCAGAACCCGCAGCAGCGGGGGACCCCAGATCACGGTCATCATAAAGCTGAAACCAGCCAGGGCTACCGCCATCGAGGATTGGTTCATGACCCGGCCTCCAACGCCGCCACGATCCGCTCCATGTGCATCCCATGCGATCCTTTGACCAGCACCACGTCATCCGAGTCCAGACGGTCTTTCAGGTTCTCGATCACCTGCGATATGTCGTCAAGCTCGACAATCGCCCCGGCAGGCAGCCCCGCGGAACGAGCAGCCGCGGCAATCAAGCGCGCCTTTTCTCCAACCGTGACCAATTGGTCAACCACTTCGGCGGCGCGCGTTCCAACCATAGCATGACCTTGTTCTTCGTACTGTCCTAACTCCAGCATATCGCCCAAGACGGCTATACGGCGCCCTTGCAGTTCGCCGATGAGGTTCAACGCAGCCAGGTTTGATTCCGGAGAGGCATTGTAAGAATCATCCAGGATCAACGCGCCAGCCGGGGTTCGCACCGTGACCAGCCTCAATTGAGCGCCTTCGGATCTGAGGCCGGCGACGATTTCCTGCCAGGTCAACCCGTCCATCAAGCCCACCGCCGCGGCGCATAAGGCGTTATGCACAGAATGCCGGCCGATCAACGGTATCCGGAGATGCAGGATTTCATTGCGATAGTGAAGTCTGAAGCGAATGCCATTCAAGCCCAGGCCTTCGATGTGGTCAGCCCACAGATCCGCCTGCGAGTCCAGGCCGTAGAAAAACACCCTGGCCGGGGTGAGGTCAGCCATCTGGCGGACCCATGGATCATCGAAATTCAGGATCGCAACGCCTTTTGGCGCCGGAGGCAGGCATTGTACCAGCTCGGACTTGCCGCGCGCAATGTCCGCCTGGGTTCCGGCCCGTTCCGCATGCACGGTGCCAATATTTGTGACCACGCCGATCTCTGGATGCGCCAGGTTGCACAGAAATTCAATCTCGCCTGAAACGTAGAAACCCATTTCCAATACCGCGCGCTCGTGATCTTTCTCTAATGAGAGCAGGGTCAATGGCAGTCCAATTTCATTGTTGAGACTGCCCCGGTTCTTTAACGTCTTGAACCGCTGCGAGAGCACTTCCGCCGTCAGCTCTTTGGTCGAAGATTTACCGACGCTGCCGGTGATCCCGATAACTTTAACGCTGCATTTGCTCCGCCAGAAGCCGGCGATCTTCTGCATACCCGCCAGGCTGTCTTCAACCAGCAGGCAGAAAGGTGTCTTGACGGCCTGATCGAGGCCGCTCGCAGCCCCGCCTCGCAAGTCAATGATCGGGAAGCCCTCGCCCGGACTGCGCTGTACTAGAGCCACTATAGAGCCCTTCTGGAACGCCTGGTGGACAAAATCATGACCGTCCAGTTTCTCTCCGGGCAAAGCGATGAAGAGACTCCCTGGGTACGCCTGGCGCGAATCGATCACACCCCCGCGCACTTCTTCGCATGCCCAGCCGGGGCGCTTACCGCTCAACCCTTCAATAACGTCCGCGATCTTCATCTTCGCAATTCAGAGAGCTCGGTTTCCATTGTCTATTGTGTGTTGCTCAGCTTATGTCTGATATCGTCGGGAGGCAGGTTGATCAGCACAACCAGCTCCTCTACTGCTTCACGAAAAACAGGCGCGGCCACAACAGAGCCCCACGGAGAAACGGAGGGTTTCTCCAGCCACACATACACCAGGAAGTGGGGGTCGTCCAGAGGACCCCAGCCCACAAAAGAGGCGTTGGTCTGGTTTGAGGTGTAACCCTGCGGAGTAGGGATTTCAGCAGTTCCCGTCTTACCTGCCACCCGGTACCCCGTCACCAAAGCATCGGATGATTCAAGCTCCAACGAGCGGGCGAGCAGCTTGCTCAACTTCTTCGCAGTTTCAGCCTTCAACGGCGTGCTTAACACCCGCTGGTCGATTTGGTGCTGATACCCTTCGCTTATCACGGACTGCACAATCTGGGGCGCCATCATGACGCCCTGATTTGCAACCGCCGAGACTGCCACCGCCATCTGGATCGGCGTCGAAGAGACGCCCTGGCCAAAAGCATTGGTGCCCAGATCCGCCGCGTACCACTCGCTATCGCCGGGTTCTTTCAACCGGCCAGGAGCTTCTCCCGCCAGATCGATCCCGGTGACATGCCCAATCCCAAATGTCTTGAGATAGCGATAAAAATCTGGAGGTCCGATCTGCGTGGCAATCCACGCCAGACAAACGTTCAGGGAATGCTGCATACAGCCCTGCATGTCTTGCGGGCCCCAGGCCCCCTGGTTCCAGTTGTAGATCACCGCGCCGCCAACCTCGATCACACCTGTATCCACAAATACGGTTTCGGGCGTGACGGCCCCTACATCCAGCGCGGATGCCATCGTCAATACTTTGAACACCGAGCCAGTTTCATAGGCTTGCGATATCGCACGGTTAAACGGCGTATCCTTTGGGAAAACCTGGTCATATTTCCAGAACTGGTTCAGGTCCATGCGCGGCGTGGTCGCTAAAGCCATCACCTCCCCGGTTTTTGGGTTCACAACCACCAGCGTACCCGATGCTGAGCCAGTTTCAGCCACTGCCTTGTCGATGACATGTTCCATTGCCCGCTGTATCTCGCGGTCAATCGTCAACACCAGATTTGCGCCATTTGGAACGCTGGGGAGCTCTTGAGCGCGGCTCGGATCCAATGGGACGCGCACCTTTTTTGACCGGCCCGCCAGCAGGGAGTTGAAACGCTCCTCCACGCCAAAATAGCCGTTGTTCTCAGCGTTCACAAAGCCAAGTATGTTCGACGCCAGCGATTCTTCCGGATAAGTCCGCCCCAGGTGAGGGTAAGAAACCAGGCCTCTCAAGCTGGGTTTATTCTTGCCCTTTTGACCAGAATACATCTCATCCATCTGCTTGATAATGACATTGAGTTTTTCAATTTCCTCCGGAGGGACGTTATCGATCAACCGTGAATAAACCGATGTCGAAGAAGGTTCTAAACTGGCGCGAACCAGCGCATCTTCATAGTCCACATCCAGCAGCGCGCTGACCGTCTGTGCAATGGTCATAGGGTTTTCTACGTCTTGAAGCTCGACCCCGACTTCGTAGACTGTTCGATTGCCCGCCAGCAGATTGCCTCTCTTGTCATAGATCTGCCCGCGGGCGGGAACGATCGTCATAGAAGGATTGGTGAGCGCATCGCCGATCTCTCGGAGCTTCTGTGTCAGGTTGGGATTAGCCTGAATACGCACCATTTGCAAGATGATAATGATCGGAAAAACCGAAAGCAGCATCCCCAGTATGGAAAATCTCTGGCTTCGTTCCTGAACTCTCATCTCTGTTCCTCGGTTAAAACCGCATACCAATCCACCGCCTGCCGGGCGAGCCATTCAAAGATCGACTCGGTGTATTCGGGCGGCATCGCAATTGCCCTTGCAACCGTCCTCTCAGAGGTCGGCGCAAGGACAACCGCTTTACGCTCCACGTAACCTGGCACAGACAGATATAAAATCTCATCGGTAGGCACCTGTATGAAACCCAGGTTTTCGGCGCGCGTCTCCATTTGTGATGACGACAAAATTCGAGCCAGTTGGGACTGCATATCTTCAATTTCGCGATCGTATGTCTTGATATTCCCCTGCATCGATTGAATATCTCGTCCCACTGCTGTTGTCCTGGCGCTGATGCTCAAGTAGACCCCCGCCACCAAAGCAATTAACACCACAATCAGCAGGAACAGCGCGATGACCTGCAACTGTTTACGCCAGGGCGCCTGTGAATAGTCACGCGCAAGATTCTCAAATCGGTCCATGATTCAAACCAAGAATACGATGGTCATAAGTGAATTTGCAATAACTATGCCAGTAGAACCTCGACTCGCGATCATCATCGGCACGTTCATTTCACGATCCGCCCGGCAGCTTTTGCGCTACACGCAGCCTGGCGCTGCGGGCTCTTGGATTCCGGTCAACTTCTCCGGCCGAAGGCCGGATAGGATGTGGCGTCACCTGGTCAATCGACGCTTTATGACCGCAGGTGCAATAAGGTTGGCGGGGTGGGCAGATACAATCTCTGCTCTCTTGCCGAAAGAATTGTTTTACAATTCGATCTTCCAGCGAATGAAAGGCGATCACAGCCAACCTCCCGCCTTCAGCCAGCCGGTCGACTGCTTGCGGCAAAACCCTTTCCAGCGACTCCAGTTCGTGGTTCACAGCCATCCTGAGCGCCTGAAAGGTTCTGGTTGCAGGATGAATGCGCATCCTCGTCCGCTGGCGTGAGGGCGCTTTCTCAACCGCCCGGCGGATAATATCCGCCAGCTCAAGCGTGGTGCGCACAGGCCTGGACTGCACAATCGCCCTGGCAATCCGGCGGGCGCCCGGTTCTTCGCCAAACCGATAAATCAAATCCGCCAACTCGTCCACCTGTAATTCATTCACCAAATCAAAAGCCGATAATTGCGCCGCAGGATCAAAGCGCATGTCAAGAGGACCATCCGCTAAAAGCGAAAAACCCCTCTCGGGGGTGTCTAACTGCATTGAAGACACACCGAGATCCAGCAAAATCCCATCTACTGCCCGCCAGCCGAGCTTATCCAACTGCTCACTCAACGTCAC
>JADYYC010000187.1 GCA_020853835.1 Anaerolineales bacterium | reverse complement strand
GTCGTTGCATGCAGCGTTGAAACAATTCTACCTTCAGGAGGGGGGTTTTTCTGAGTGGTGGCTGGACGGTTATTGGATTGATGTGTACAAGGGCGGTTTATTAATCGAGATTCAGACCGGCAATTTCGGCTCGCTCCGGTCTAAACTGGAATCGCTGCTGGAGGATTATCCGATCCGGTTGGTCTATCCCATTGCTGGTCAAAGGTTTATCGTGATGAAAGATCAGCATCAAAATTTCATGTGGCGCCGGAAATCGCCAAAAAAGGGTCGTTTCGAAGATGTTTTCGGGGAGCTCGTTTACATTATCCAGTATGTCAACCATCCCAATTTTTCGTTGGAGGTATTGATCATCAGCGAAGAAGAACAGCGCCGGAACGACGGGCTGGGAAGCTGGAGAAGGCGGGGTGTCAGCATTATTGATCGAAGATTGATCAGTATTTTAGATCACTCTTTGCTTCTAAATTCCACCGACTATGAGAGATTTCTCGAACCGATACAAGAGCAGCAGTTTACAAACCTGGATCTGGCTTCCAGTCTCCATTTGTCACGGAGGCTGGCTTCGAAAATGACGTATTGTCTCGTCCATCTCGGCTTGATTGCTCGGGTCGGCAAACGTAAAAACGCTTATGTCTTTCAAAGGACTGTCAGATAATCTGGAATGACCCGCAAGATACTTCATCTCGACCTGGATGCCTTCTTTTGCGCCGTTGAAGAGCTAAAAAATCCGGCGCTGGCGGGGAAACCCTTTGCGGTGGGCGGCAGGCCGCAAGAGCGAGGCGTGGTCGCTTCTTGCTCATACGCAGCCCGCAAGTTCGGCGTCCACTCTGCCATGCCCATGGCACGGGCGCTTCGCCTCTGTCCAGGGCTGATAATCATCCCCTCCTTTCATGCTGAGTACACCAGCTATTCCGTACAAATGTTGGGCATCGTGGGCGAGGTCTCTCCTGTGTTCGAGCAGGTCTCGATCGACGAGGCATTTGTGGACGTCACGGAGATCCCGCCGCCAGCCCACCAGACCGCAGAGCGTCTGCAGCAGCGCATCAATCAAGAGCTGCATTTGCCCTGTTCGATTGGCGTGGCGGAGAACAAGCTGGTTGCAAAAATCGCCAATGACGTCGGCAAAGCTGCCGCGCGCGGAGACCATCCGCCAAATACGATCACCGTGGTAACGCCGGGACAGGCGGCGGTCTTTCTGGCGCCCTTGCCGGTCGAACGCCTTTGGGGGGTTGGCCCAAAGACGGCCGAGCGGCTGCACGAATTGAACGTGACGACGATTGGAGAACTGGCGCAAGTGCCGGTGAAAGACCTTATTCGGTTATTCGGGAAGAACGGGCAATTGCTGGCTTTGCATGCACAGGGGGTCGACGACAGCCCTGTCATCACCACCCGCGAGATGAAGTCGATCAGCCAGGAGGTCACCTTTGCGCGCGACGTGCGGGACTACCGGCAGATCGCCGCGACGCTGAGAGACCAATCCATCCAGATTGGTGAGAGGCTGAGAGAACTTGGCCTGTATGGCAAGACGGTCAAGATCAAAGTCCGCTGGCCTAATTTCACTACCCTCACCCGCCAGCTAACTCTGACTTTGCCAACCGACCAGGACGAAGAAATCTACCAGTCCGCTCTGAAATTATTCTCCAGAGTGTGGCAGGAAGGCAAGGCGGTGCGCCTGATCGGTGTGGGTGTCAGCGACCTCCAGGATTCCGTACGCCAGATGAGCCTGTGGGAAATTGAAAGATAAGGCTTAATATCAGATCATCTCATAGCGTTTGAGCGCCGCGTCAAGGATCATGTTGACGAGCTCGGCATGGCTGATTCCAGCCGCCTCGGCTTCGATGACCAAATCCGAGATCTTCGGCGCCAGCCCCGGCAGCGGGTTGATTTCGAGGATGTACGGTTTCAGGTTGTCGTGGATATCCAGGCGGAAATCCACCCGAGAGACATCCAAAGCGCCGATCACCCGGAACATGGCTGCCGTGTACCAGTTCAACTCCTCGACCAGCGCCGGCTCGATTGGCGCAGGCGCAAGGTAGTTTAGCTCCGCGGCGAGAGCCACCTTCAAGCGGTTACTGTAGACCATGTCCGATTCGATAAAGGGCTTCAGGTCGACTTCCATCGGCGGCATGAACCGCAGCCCTGCCAGCATGTGCGCCGCCTCTTCGTCGTCGGGCAGCCTGCGCGCGGCTGGCCCGATCAGGTTGCCCACCACCCCGACGGTCACCTCGCGTCCCTCGATGTACTTTTCAACCAGCGCTGGCTGGCGATAATTACTCAGGACGTAGGCTACTTGTTCGAATAATTCCGCCTCATTGTTGACGATTGAGCGCTCGGAAACCCCCATCCCGGTCCCTTCACGGCTGGGTTTGACGAACATGGGGTAGGTCATCTCCTCGCTCAGCACGTCGTCCTCACGCTCAAACACCTGGAACGGCGGGGTCGGCAGATCGTGATATGTGAGGACGCGCTTGGTCATGGGTTTATCCAAAGACAACGACAGCGCCAGCACCTTGGAGCCTGTGTAGGGGATGCGAAGCATTTCCAACAGCGCCGGGATCTGCGCCTCGCGCGCATCGCCAAAGTGCCCTTCGCAAATGTTGAAGCAGATATCGGGTTTGAAGCTGCGGATCGTGTCAATCAGGCTTGCGTCGCCCTCCAGAAATTCGCAAACATGCCCTCCTGATCGGATTGCCTCGGTTATCGCCTCAACGGTGGATTCTGAATCCAGGTCGTCCCAGTGGTCGCTGCTCACTTCTGTTGTGACAGGCGCGTTCTTCTTTAGATTTGCGAGTAATGCAACTCGGAACTTCATCTTCTGTTTCTCCAGGGGCGAAAAAATGTGTAAGTCTCAAGGTAAAGTAAAGATCCGAATAAATGCGTTTGTATCTAATACCGATACTTCATGACCTCCTGGAGAAAATGATATGCTTTGAACGGGAAATTCCTGCAAGAAGCTCGCCGCCAGCGTTCCGTCCACGCCATCCCAGACGTCAACCACCGGCGTGAGGTTCCCTTGATCGTTAACCGCCGAGGCGGTGGCAAGCCATTTACCGTCCGGCGACCAGACCGCTTCACTCACCGCGTCTTCGTGGTTCAACATATGCGTGAACTGCCTCGTGCGTAGATCCATTAGCTGCACGGCGCTTCCACTCACCCATGCCAATAAGCTCCAATCGGGGCTGAAATAAACGCCATACAGGGCCGCGGTAACCGGGTTTG
>JADYYC010000186.1 GCA_020853835.1 Anaerolineales bacterium | reverse complement strand
TGGAATTTCCGGTCGTCTTCATCACGGGTTTGAACGACGGCCTGCTGCCACACAGCCGCTCCTTCGACGACCCTGAAGCGATGCAGGAGGAGCGCCGCCTCTTCTACGTCGGCCTGACGCGCGCCAAGGAGGGGCTGTTCCTCTCCTATTCTCAGAGTCGCTCGGCTTATGGTTTCAACGAAGCAGCCTTGCCTTCGCGCTACCTGGATGACATCCCGTACGACATGCTCGACGAGTTGAAGCCGGCGCGCAAAACCAGGAGCGCCGCGCCTGCCAGATCGAACCGGATGGAGCGCTGGGAAAGCGACCGGGGCAGTTCCCGCAGCCAGGCTCAGAAGGACGCCGCCATCCAGCCGCGGTTCTCAGCCGGAATGCGCGTCGAGCATCCGACCTGGGGAGAGGGCATGGTTTTGAACAGCCGCATTCAGGGCGGCGACGAGATCATCGATGTCTTCTTCGCCGGGGTGGGGCTCAAACACCTGGCGGCTTCGCTGGCACGGCTTGAAATTAAGACATAGGTTATAATCCCCTCGCATGCCTATTTTAGACCGCCAATCCCTGGAGTTCATCAGCCGCAGCGCCGACCAGACCCGCCGGGCCGGGATGAGGCTTGGCGCGCTGCTCCAGGCTGGTGACCTGATCTGCCTGGCGGGAGAGCTGGGGTCCGGCAAGACCACCCTGGTGCAGGGCCTGGCTTCGGGGTGGGGGTCGCTGGACGCGGCTACCAGCCCCACCTTTGTGCTGGTAAACGTCTACCGCCGCCCCGACCGCTCACGCCTTTACCACCTGGACGCCTATCGCCTCGGCAGCCCCGCCGAAGCGGCGGAACTCGACCTCGACGCGCTGCTCGACACCGGCCCGCTCGTGATCGAATGGGCGGATCGCATCGCCCTGGCTTTGCCGGCGGAGCGCCTGTGGATCAACATGAGCCTGGTCAATGAAAACCAGCGCGATATGGTCTTTAGCGCCCACGGAGCGCGCTATGCGGACATGATCGGCCTGCTGCGCCGCCAGTTTTACGGGGTGCATGCCTGATGGGACCGGCGCCGCGCCCCCTGCTCGCAATCGATACCTCGACCCGCACCGTCGGGGTGGCGCTCTATGACGGTTCTCAGGTGTTGGTGGAATTCACCTGGCAAAGCGTTGATTTTCACACCGTCGAACTGGCCCCAACCGTGCAGGACGCCCTGCGCCGGGTCAGAATCGAGCCGCAGCAGGTGGGGGCGTTTGGCGTGGCGCTTGGCCCGGGGTCTTTCACCGGTCTGCGCATCGGACTGGCCTTTGTCAAAGGCATGGCGCTTGCCCGTCACCTGCCAGTGGTGGGCGTGCCCACCCTGGATTTCCTGGCCGCGGCCCAGCCCCTCCAGGAGAGCCCGCTCATCGCCGTGTTGCGCGCCGGACGGGGCCGCCTGGCCGCCGGATGGTACAGCGCGGCCGGCAATCGCTGGCGGCCAGCGCGGGAAATCGAAGTCTGCACGCTGGGGGAACTCATCGAAAAGATCGACCAGCCCGTGACCATTTGTGGAGAGCTTTCTGCAGAGGAGCGCGAACAGCTTCTCCAGAGCTGCCCTCAGGCAGCCCTGGCCTCGCCCGCTTTTTGCAGCCGCCGGCCCGGGTTTTTGGCTGAGGCGGCCTGGAAACGCTGGAAGGCCGGGCAGACCGACGACCCTGCGACGCTTGCCCCGATCTACCTCCATTACAAGGACCCGGTGCCGGGGTGAACGCGGTTACGCCCCTCACGGCGTTGAAAATCCGCATCCGGGCCATGCTGGAGAGCGACCTCCCGCAGGTGCTGATGATCGATCAGCAGTCTTTCAGCATGCCCTGGCCCCTCAGCGCCTACCATTACGAGCTGCGCGTGAATCCCGAGTCGCTGCTATGGGTCGCCGAAACGGAGGCCGGGGACGGCAGCCGCAAAGTGATTGGCATGATCGTGGTCTGGTTTGTCGTGGACGAAGCCCACATCGCAACCATCGCCGTCGACCCGCGCTATCGCCAGCGCGGCGTCGCCAGGGAGCTGCTCACCTGGGCGCTCAAAGAGATCGTCCAAAAGGGTTTTTCCATCGCCACCCTCGAGGTGCGGGCGGGGAATGTCGCGGCGCAAAATCTGTATCGAGCCTTTGGCTTCGAGGTGGTCGGCGGCCGGCCGCGCTACTACCGCGACAACAACGAGGACGCATTGATCATGACCGTCGAGGGCCTCGACCAGGTCGATCTGGATCAGCCAAGAATAAAATCTATGAACGGCCATCGAGAGGACCGCCATGACTCCTGAAGAAATCCTGGCAGAAGTATCCAAAGAAGTCTCGGTTTGCACCCGGTGCCCGCTGTATCATTCCAGGAAACACGCCGTCCCTGGCGAAGGATCGGCGCACGCCGAGATCATGTTCATCGGCGAGGGGCCTGGTTTTCACGAAAACGAGCAGGGGCGTCCCTTCGTCGGCCCAGCCGGTAAGTACTTGGAAGAGCTGCTGGCAGGGATCGGGTTGAAACGCTCGGATGTCTTCATCACCAACGTCGTCAAGTGCAGGCCGCCGGGCAACCGCGATCCCGAGCCGGGGGAGATCGAAACGTGCAGCGTCTATCTCGACCGACAGATCCAGGCGATCAACCCGAAAGTAATCGTGACGCTGGGGCGTTTTTCAATGGCGCGCTATCTCCCGAACGCCAAGATCAGCACCGTACACGGGCGGGCAACGCACGTGAACGGCCGGCTCGTGGTCGCGATGTACCATCCTGCGGCGGCGCTGCATCAGCCAGCCCTGAAACCCACCATCGCGGAGGATTTCGCCCGCCTGCCGGAGCTCATCGCTCGCGCTGTCCCCACCCAAGACGATCAGGACAAACCGCCAACCGAGAACAAGCCGCCCAAGCAGCTTTCCTTGTTCTAGTTATCCCGCCCGACCAGCAACCATGAACTTGTTCAGAGCGTTATACGACCGCCTGCCGGATCGTGCCCGCCGCGATCTTCGATCCTGGGTTCCCGATCCGGTGCTGCGCTGGTACGCCCACCGGAAGACCGAGGTCTATTTGATCTCTTACCCGAAGTGTGGGCGCACGTGGCTGCGGTTAATGATCGGACAGGCAATCGCAGCCCACTTCGGCCTGCCGCAGGATGAGAATACGCTCTTCGTCCGCTGGAAAAACAGACCCCATCCACAGGCGCCGCACATCACCGTAGTTCACGATGACCGCCCAATGCTGAAAGCGCCGGATGAGCTCGAAAAGTCGAAGAAGCGCTACCGCTCCAAGCGGGTGATCTTCCTGGCGCGCGATCCGCGCGATGTGATCGTCTCAAGCTATTTCGAGATGAAAAACCGGGGCACGCTCTTCGGCGACAACCCATACGAGCGGCGCAAAGCGGTGTTTGATGGCAGCCTGGCGGAGTTTATTCACCGTCCGCAAGGCGGGTTCGATACCATCCTGGCGTATTACAATATCTGGGCTGAAAACCGGGATCTGCCAAAAGGCTTTTTGCTATTGCGATACGAGGATATGAAAACGGACCCTTGCGGACAGTTGCGCCGCGTGGTCGATTTTCTTGGCCTCGAAGCGATACCAGACGCGATCTTGAACGGGGCCGTTGAGTTTGCCTCATTCGAAAATATGCGCAAAATGGAAACGCAAGGAAAATTTAACAGCGGTATACTCAACCCTGCTGATCAACAAAATACCGAAACGTACAAAACACGCAAAGGGATCGTAAAAGGATATCTGGAGTACCTGGACGAAGAGGAGATCGCATTCTTAAATGCGCGCGTAAGCGAAGACCTCTCCCCGATATTCGGATACAGCGCCTGATTTAACTTAAACCTCATCGCCGGACAGGAATTAGTTATGACAAACATGTATAAGCAGAGACTGTTAGAAAAATTCGCTAACCGCACCGCGCGGGTCGCGATCTTGGGGATGGGCTATGTCGGCCTGCCGCTTGCCGTGGCGTTTGCAGAGGCGGGCTTCGAGGTGTTGGGGATAGACCCCGACAAGCGCAAGATCGATACGATCCAGCGCGGCGAAAGCCATATCCAGGACATCCCGGGGGCGCAAATCGCGCGCCTGGTGAGCGCGGGCAAGTTGCGCGCCGCGGTGGATTTCGCCGCGCTGGCGGAAGCCGATGCAGTCAGCGTCTGCGTCCCCACCCCGCTGCGCAAAACCGGCGACCCCGATCTTTCGTTTATCCTCAGCGCCACCGAGCAGTTAGCGAAGTACATGCACGCGGGCATGGTGATCATCCTCGAATCCACCACCTACCCCGGAACCACGCGCGAGGTCTTGCTAGCAGAGTTGGGCAAAGACAACGGTCTTACCGTTGGAGAGGATTTCTTCCTCGCCTTTTCACCCGAGCGTGTCGATCCGGGGCGTGAGGACTGGACCACGCTCAACACACCCAAAGTGATCGGCGGGATCACACCCGCCTGCACCGAAGTCGCAGCCAGTTGGTACGCCTGCGCGTTGAAAACGGTCGTGCCTGTTTCTTCGGCTGAAGTGGCGGAGATGGCAAAGCTGCTCGAAAACACCTTCCGCATGATCAACATCGGCCTGGTCAACGAGATGGCGATGATGTGCGAGAAGCTGGGGGTGGATGTGTGGGAAGTGATCGACGCGGCCGCCACCAAACCGTTCGGTTTTATGAAGTTCACCCCCGGCCCGGGCCTGGGCGGGCACTGCATTCCCATCGATCCGCTTTACCTCTCGTGGAAACTGCGCGCCCTGAACTACTCCGCCCGGTTTATCGAGCTGGCCTCGGAGATCAACACCGGAATGCCGCGCTACGTGGTCGGCAAAGTCCAAGACGCCCTGAACGACCAGGAAAAATCCCTGAAAGGCAGCCAGGTGCTCGTCCTGGGGGTGGCTTATAAACCGGACATCGATGACCTGCGCGAATCGCCCGCCCTGGACGTGATCGGGCTGCTCCAACAGAAGGGCGCCGAAGTGCGCTATCATGACCCTTATATCTCCAGCCTGCGCCATGAGGGGATCGCGCTCGACAGCGCAAAGGATTGGCTGCAAGCCGTGCGCGAGGCGGACTGCGTGGTCATCGTCACCAACCACAAATCATACGACTATCCCGCGCTGCACGACAACGCTCAGCTCATCGTTGACACGCGCAACGCTTTGGGGCGCCTGGGGCGCAACAGCTCAAAAGTCGTGCGGCTTTAGAGACGGCGAGGCTTTATGGCGAAATATCTGGTCACCGGCGCAGCCGGGTTCATCGGCGCCCGGGTCGCTGAAATGCTGCTCGCCTCCGGTCACACGGTGATCGGGGTGGACAACATGAACGACGCCTATGATGTGCGCCTCAAACAATGGCGGCTGGCGCGCCTGCAGCCCAACCCCGGCTTTCATTTCGAGCGCCTGGATATCAGCCGCCGTGAAGACGTGGAGCGCATTTCTGCTTTGGAGGCGGGGGAACATGCCCCGCTTGAGGCCGTTATCAACCTCGCGGCGCGGGCCGGCGTGCGCCAATCGGTGCTGGATCCGTGGGTTTACTTCGACACCAACCTGACCGGCACGCTCAACTTGCTCGAGCTGTGTCGCCGGCAAGGCGTGCCCAAATTCATCCTGGCGTCCACCTCGAGCATCTACGGCGATGGCGCCCCGCTTCCGACCCCCGAGACAGCCAGCAGCGACCGCCCCCTCCAGCCCTATGCAGCCAGCAAGAAAGGCGCCGAGGCGCTTTGCCATTCCTACCACTATCTCTACGACATTGACGTGACCGTGTTCCGCTATTTCACCGTCTATGGGCCGGCGGGCCGCCCGGATATGTCGATGTTCCGCTTTACCAAGTGGATCAACGAGGGCCTGCCGCTTCACCTCAACGGGGATGGGGAGCAATCGCGCGGCTTTACCTATGTCGATGACATCGCCCGCGGCACCATCCTGGGCCTCCAGCCGCTCGGTTACGAGATTATCAACCTGGGGGGGCACGAATCGGTCAAGATCAATGACTTGATCCACATGCTGGAAGACCAGATCGGGAAAAAGGCTCTCATCGAGCATCACCCTCCGGTTGCGGCGGACATGCTTGCCAGTTGGGCAGACGTCCAGAAAGCCAGGCGGCTGCTGGGCTGGGAGCCGCAGGTGGCGTTAAAGCAGGGGGTGGCGCATCTGGTGGAATGGTATGCTCAAGAGCGCGACTGGGCCAGCCAGATCGCCACATGATGGGCCTGCGGCGCAAACGCTCCACCCGTAGGGCGGCTGAACCGGCGGCGCACGATCCTGTATCCAGGTTTGCCAGATGCACCTGAACCGCCTGCGAAATTGGCTTGATCAGCAGTTCAACCGGCTCTTTGCCAACGAACTGGTGCGCCGGATCGTTAAGAACTCCGGTTATTTGTTCGGGACAACCGGCGTCTCGGCCGCGGCAAGCATGCTGCAGGGCATCCTGGCGGCGCGCCTGCTGGGCGCGGCCGGCTTTGGCACGCTTGGCTCGATCACCCTCTACACCAGCGTGATCAACAACCTGATTTCGTTTCGAATGGGCGAGCTGGTGGTCAAATATGTGGGCCATCACACCGAACATGCGGACCCGCAAAACGCCGCAGCTACCTTCAAGCTCGCCGCGCTGGTCGAGGTGCTGGCTTCATGTATCGCGTTTGGGTTTGTCGTCGCCCTTGCGCCGCTTGCGGCAGTCATGTTTACCAAGGATGCGCAAGACGCCCCACTGTTTATTTTTTATGGGCTGGTGCTGCTCGCCAACCTGATCGCGGAAAGCTCGACCGGTCTGCTGCAGATCTTCGACCGCTTCCGCCGCCTGGCCGGGCTGGGCATCGTTCAAAGCCTTGTAACGCTTGCGCTGATTTTCATCACGTTCTTGATGGACGGCGGCCTGAGGGGGGTGCTGGCAGCCTACATGGTCGGGAAATCGATCGGCGCGCTGGGCATCAGCATCGCGGCTCTCATCGAAGCCCAGCGCCGCTGGGGAGCGGGCTGGTGGAAGACCCCGCTCGCCCCCCTGCGCCCCAAGCTGGGCGAGATGGGGCGTTTTGCGGTGAGCACCAACATCAGCTCCAGCATCAGCCTGTTCACTAAAGACAGCGAGCTGCTCTGGGTTTCGTGGCTGCGCGGCCCCACCGAGGCCGGCTATTACAAGCTCGCCCTGGCGCTGGCGAATATGGTTCAGATGCCGGTCGATCCGCTCCCCCAGGCCACCTATCCGGAGCTCTCGCGCCAGGTTGCCCGCAGCCAATGGAATAGCGTGCGTGACATTTTGCGCCAGGGATCCTACCTGGCCGGGGGTTATGCGCTTGCCGCAACCCTGTTCCTGGTCGCATTCGGGCAGCCCCTGATCAGCCTGCTTTACTCGCCCGAGTTCCTGCCCAGCTACCCGGCGCTGCTCATTCTGCTGGCGGGGCTGCTGGTGGCGAACACCTATTACTGGCGGAGGATCGCCCTGCTGGCGCTTGGACGGGCGGATTTCCCCGCCAAGGTCAACGCCATCCTGGCGGGGCTTAAAGTGATCGGGACGCTCATCTTCGTGCCGCGCTACGGCTACCTTGCGAGCGCCGCCCTGTTAGCCGGGTTTTATTGGGCCGGCTCGTTCATCAGCGCGTTCAAGACCCACAGCCTGATCAAACAGAAACGCGCCGGAGAGGGGCTCGGATGAAGCTGGCGCTGATCGCCCCAACCGAAATCCCTTCCCGCCGCGCCAACACGCTGCAGGTGATGAAAATGGCTCAGGCGCTGGCCGGGCTGGGACACGCGGTGCGCTTGTGCGCGCCGGACGCCGGGCCGGGGAGGATCGATCAGCACGCCGCGCCGCGATCCTGGGATGAACTCGCCCGGCATTACGGGCTGCACGAGCGTTTCGAGATCGCATGGCTGGCCTCCCACCCGCGCCTGAAGCGCTATGACTACGGCTGGCGGGCGGTGCAATGGGCGCGCCGCTGGCCTGCGGACTGGATTTACACGCGCCTGCCCCAGGCAGCCGCGCTTGCGAGCCGGTTGAAAATCCCGACCCTGTTGGAGGTTCACGACCTCCCGCAGGGGCGCATGGGCGCGTGGCTTTTTCGCCAATTCCTGAGAGGCAGCGGCAATCGACGCCTGGTTGTCATCACGCAGGCCCTCGCCGCCGACCTGGAAGATCGCTTTGACACCAGGCTCGAAGCGCCCTTTTGCCTGATCGCGCCGGACGGGGTCGACCTCGAACGTTATGAAAACCTGCCTGCGCCCGAGCAGGCCCGCCGCCTGCTGGCAGGCGCGGACCGGCCTGGTCCGCTGGATCGCCTGCA
>JADYYC010000185.1 GCA_020853835.1 Anaerolineales bacterium | reverse complement strand
GCCCGAGAGCGTCGAAACGCGCGCGTATTCGGAATAGCTGCCGCCGGTCTCGGGGACCGCCTCAGCCACCACCCCTGCGGGGGCCTGTTTGAGCCATTCGATGGCTGCGGCTTCATCGGGGAAGATGCGCCTGAAATAAGCGGCGGAGTCGAGGGTCCATTCGGGTGGGTTGAACCCGCCGGTTTTGTTCCACAGGCTCAAGACCGGGTATGCCAGGCTGGCGAGCAGCAGCAGGCAAATCGAGACCTGAAAGGCAATCTTCCAGCCGCGGCGCAGCTTTTCGGCCAGCGTGACGACGCTGAACGCCGCCGCGATGCTCCACACCAGCCAGGCCTGAAAGTAGAACTTGAAGATGGTGTTCATCCGCCAGCCAAATAGATCGCGCAAGAAGATGAACTCGGGGGCGATGACGAGCAGCAGGCCGGTTAGGATCAGGACCAGGCTGAAAACGCCCGAGAGGTTGAGCCTGGCGCCGGGCAGGGCCGGGTCGATCGCATCGCCGGTCGGCGCGGCCGGGCTGGCTTGCGTGCGGCGCAGTTGCTGGATCAGGCTCAGCAGCAGGCCGAGCATCAGCAGGAGGGTGATCCAGGCGCCCGGGGCGTCGAGGCGGCGCTCGAACGCAGCGCGATAAAGGGCGCCGGTGTTTGGCGCGCCTAACGAGCCGAGGTAAATATCTCGCACACCGGGCAGGAAGGTGATCACGAGCCCGAGCAGGAGCGAGAACGCCCACAGCGCCAGGAAGAGGGCCGCAGCCTGGAGCACGCCGATCAGGATCGAGCGGCGGCTGCTCAGGCGCGCGTTCAAGAACGCCAGGAAGAGGGCAATCGGGATCAGCAGCGGAGCAAACATCACCCACAGGTGCGCCCCGCGCGTGGGGTAGATCAGGTTGGGCAGGATCCCTCCCGCCTGGGAGGAGAAGCCAAGATAGAACGGGAAGTAGAGCAGGATGCCGCACAGCCCTAAAGCAGCGCCCATCCAGAGGAAATCCCTGAGCGCGCTGCCGGCGGTGCTCCCATGAACCAGGTACTGCTTGAGCGCATACGCGGCGGCGAAAATAAACACGTAGACCGGGAAATCCCAGGTGTTGAGAAAAGCCATGCCCCCCAGGGCGACGGCAGCCAGCAGAAAGGACGGCGCGTCGATGTCCAGGCTGAGGATGGCGATAGTTTGCGGCGGGGAGCTGCCATGCTCACCCGGCGGGGGTTGGTTGAGCAATTTCCACAGCAAGAAGCTCCCCGCGGCCAGCAGCAGAAAACCCAGGCCGGCCAGCAAAGCCCGCACCTGAAACACCCCGTAACCGAGGATGAGCAGCCCGAGTGGAAGGGCGACAAAGGTGAAGACGCGCCCGGCGGTGTGCGTTATAGCCAGGCTCAAAGGGCGGGCGGGCCGGTTCGGGCGCAGCAGCAGGTTGAGCGCCAGGGTCACCGCGAGGAAGGCGAAGGGCATGGATAGCACATGCGGGTGGAGGTCGCCGAGCAGGAAGGAGAAGAACGGGAACTCGTCGATGATCTCACGCCAGCCTCCATTGAAGTCGTAGTCCTGCAGCACGCGCGACGCCCGCCACCACCACCAGAAATTGTTCGGGATCCAGCTAAAAGGTTCCACAGGGGGCGCGCTGAGATCCTTGATGCCCAGCCAGCTCCAGAAAGCCGAGCTGAGCGAGCCATCCGCAGCGCGCCGCCAGAAAATGCCCCGGGTGTGCAGCATGTGCAGGAATCCTTCCAGGTTGCTCACCAGGAGCACAAAAAAGGGGCCCAGCAGAGCTGAAAAACGATAGGCGGAGGGGCGGGAAGGGGCGCGCCCCCCAACCGGGTTGAGCAGGTTGATCAGGAGGCCATAAGCCCCGCTGGCGCTCAAGGCGAAGGTCAACGCAATGCCCAGGTTGAAGGCCACGCTTCCCGCCGTCCCGGCTATTTTTGCCAGCATGGCGGTCAGCACGTAGCCAAAGTAATAGTATGAAATGGCATAGCCGGACAGCCAGGGATCGTGAGGCGGAAAGGTGGGCGAGCGCAAGATCGCATTGATAAACGCCAGCTCCATTGGCTTCTCGGTGCCGACCGCGTCGGGATTGGCGGCCCGGATCGCGGCCATCCCGGCGAAGGCGACTACGAAAAGCAGCTCGCTGGTGACGACCAGGGCCGCATGCTCGCTCAGCCAGCCCCACAATTCTTTGGGTCGCACCCCCAGCAAGCACCAGAGCGAAAGCCCGGCAAGCAGGGCGGCCGCGAACAGGATGCCTCCGAGGTTGAATGGCAGCATCCCGAGCGAGGCCAGTAGCCAGAACAGGAAGCCCCAGACCAACAACCCGATCGTGCGGCTCACGGCAAGACCGCGGTCGCGCAGCCCGGGCAGCAGCCGGTAGGCGATTGGAAAAGCCAGCCAGCCGAGCCCACTCGCGACGACGTACCAGATGAACCAATCTTTCACAGATTTTCCCCGATCACTTGATAGATCACCGTACCCTCATTCCGGAAAACCTCGCGCCAAAGAGACCCGTTTGCCTGCTCGAACTTGTCCAGCCCAGGGCCGGGGTAGTGGCCGCGTTCCTGCTGGCCCACAATGATGTATTGTACGTTGTACTTGCGCAAAAAGTCTGCCGCCTGCTGCAGGTCTCCGGTGAGATAGAAGTTATCGATCTCGAAAATGCGCTCGGTGATCCACGTCCCTGGGATGGCTGTGCGCTGTTGCTGCTCGTGCCACTCCCAGCCCACGACGCCCGGCAGACCGGTATAAATTGTATCGCGCGAGCCCCAGCGGTAGAGGTTGCGCAGGTTTGCTTCGACGATCACGGGCGAGCCAGTGACGTTCTGTTGAAGCCAGCGGATCGCCTCGTAATCCTGGCCGAGGTCCATGACGCCCCATTCATCGGTGTAGGTGGCGAGGGGCATGAAGGCCATCCCGTCGAGCGTGACCGGGCCGTTCTCGACCATGCGGTCTTCGATCTTGGCCATAGTGGCCTGCATCGTGAACAGGCTGGCGGCGCCGACCAGCAGCACAAAGGCGATCTGCCAGGCCCAGCGCCAGCCCGGTATCCAGTCGTCCACGGCCGGCACAAGCCAGGCGAGCGCCGCGCTGGCGCTGACGGCCAGCACCGTCCAGACCTGTAAGTAGAACTTGAAGACCGTGTTCATGCGCCCGATATCGCCAACCAGCACGATCACCTCGACCATCAGCGTCAGCATCAACCCGCTGCCGACCAGAAACAGCACGATGCGTTTGGCGTCTGGCTGGCCCGGCCGCAAGATCAACACCCCGGCCCAGGCTGCCAGGGGCAGTACAAACCAGGCGACCGAAATATCTAGCCCGAACAGCAGGCCTGCCGTCACGGTGAAGAGCACCAGGATGAGGAAGATGATGCTGCCGCGGTACGGCGCCAGCCGGTGCAAGGCGGAAAGCGGCGTCTTTGCGAGCCAATCGCGCGTTTCCCAAACCATCCAGGGCACAATCACGACCAGGAACAGTCCCCAGTGGTTCAAATAGGCGCTGAAGGGCGTGTGCGGGCCGCGCCAGAGATTGATTTTCGTGTACCCAAGCGCGTACCAGTAGACATAAGGCTGGAACAAAAGCAGCGCGAGGGCAACCAGCAACGTCCCCGCGCCGAGTGAGGCGAATAAGCGCCGGGCGCGAAACGGCAGGGAGCCCCACCAGGATGCAGAACCGGCCGGCAGGGTTTCAGGCGTGTTGCTCCAGACCGCATAGACCACCGCGATGACGCCAAGGGCCAGGTAAAGCGGCAAGTCCCAGGTGTTGGTCGGGCGCAATGCGCCGATCGAAAGCCCGGCCAGCAGGAACCAGGCCGCCCCGCCCAGCCAACCCCTCCAGCGCGCATTGCCGAGGATGATGGCAAACATGAAGCCAAGCGCCAGCAGCGCAAGCGGCAGGGCGATCAGGTGGGCGTGCAAATCCGCATAAAGCACCGTGAAGTAAGGGAACTCTGTGATCGGTTCCACGTCGCCCATGGCGGGGATGATGCGGCTGGGGTTCCAGTACCAATCGCCGACCCCGTAAGGCAGGGTCATGCCATGTGCGAGCTTGCTAAACCCCGCCAGGGCCCAACCCAGGCGCGTAAAGATGTTCGCCTCATCGATCATGCCCCCCGGTGCGCCAAGCTTTTGCAGGCCCTGGGAAATCATCTTCACCGTGCCCAGGTTTCCCAGGACCGCCATGCCCAACGCGGCGGAGATCGACGGGACATATGGAGAGAGGCGGTCTTGCAGGGATTTGTCGGGGTCCACCCGGCTGGGGTTGGCTTTTTGAGCCAGGTTCCAGGCCAGAGAGAAAGCGCCCATCGCAATCAGGCTGAAAAGGGTCGGCAGGATCAGGTTGTAGGCGACCGCGGGCGTGATCCCCAGCCATTTCACCAGAACCCCCACCACCATAAAGCCATAATAGTAATAGTTCAGATACCCGCCAGCATACCAGGGGTCATAAGGCGGAAAGGAGGTGCTTTTCAAAACGGCGTTGAAGTACGAGAAATCCATCGGTTTCTCGCCGCCCTTGGCGGGGTGCCACAGGTCTGGGTTGTACAGGCGCACGACCAGGAAGGCCAGGAAGAAGAGCAGTGACAGCCCCTCCACGATCAAGAAGTAACGCGGACGGGAGCGCAGCCCGGCGATCAATTCGCCGCGCTGCCAGTACGCCAGGACTCCGCCGATCAGCGCCAGCAGTCCGATAGCCAGGCTGATCGTGGTCCTGGTAAACGGGATACGGAAAGAGCCTGCCAACCAGACCAGGTAGGATAACAGCAGCATGCCAGCCGTGCGCGCCAGCGGATAACCCCGGTCATCCAGCCCCGGCAGAGCCAGGTGCAGGACGGGGTAGACGATCAGACCCAGCAGCGCCACGCTCAGGTACCAGGCCAGGGCTGCAAGCGGCTGGGAACGGTTGAGCGGCGAATCGGGGTTGAACAGCGCCGACCAGGTGCCGCCTTCCTGCTGCTCCTGGAGGCGAGGTTCGGGGAGCATCAAGTCTTCGGGATGAGAGCTGTATTTGAGCGGCGGTTTGCGGATGATGCGGTTGAAATCGACGCTTCCCAGTATCTGCCGCGCCCGTTCTTCGCTGTAGTCGCTGGTCTTCCGGAAGATGAACACCTTTGGGTGGTCGTAGACCGTAAACGCCTCTTCGGCGAACTGGTCGTTGAGCCGGATGGGCCCCAGGGATGGCTCGGAGGTGAACGTCTTGATAAGCTCGAACCCCAGCTTTCCCGCAAACATCCCCGGCTCGGCGACGTTGTAACACTCAACCAGGTCCTGGTCTGCCGGGCAACCGAGCAGCGCCCGGTAATAGACGCTGGTCATGGGGAAGCGCTCGGGGATGCGCGGCAGCGTGCCCCACTGGCGGTTTGAACTGATCGTGATGTAATCCGATTCGTTCATGATGCGCACAAACCGCTCGAGCTTTTCGGGGTTGTCATCCCAGTACATGTTGAAATTGAGGTCGCGTGGGTAGATGCCGCCGTACCCGTCGTATCCGTCAAGGCGCAAGGGCAGCCCGTCATCCCAATCGCCCTCGTTTGCCACGCTGGTCCCGGCCAGGACGATCATGCCGCCGCGCGGCTCGATAGACAGGTCCAGGCGGTATCTTTCTCCGGCTGCTACCGGAAGGGGCTCGAGGAATTTGATCCAATAGACGCCCGTAGCCGGGTCGGGTTCGAGCGCCAGTGGAGAATGCAGCCCTTCACCATCCAGGTCCTCGGAGCGCAGGCTGGCGCCCAACGGGGACGGCAGGGTGGTGTTTTCGTCCCCCGGCTGCGGATGGAGCGCCAGCCGGCTCAATACGCCGGTCGAAGCGGCCTGGAAGCTGATCACCGCCGGGGCGCGCGAGCGCAGGTCGGTCAGGCTGAGATAAACGGGCTGCAGTTTTTCATCTCCCGCGCCGGCGATGGTCTCGATGCCGAGTTCGGCGTTTTCCTCGAATTGCGTCGTCGGGGCGCTGGGTGGGAGCGAGACGGTGAGGTTATAGGTCTGGTGCGGGTCGAGTTGGACGAACGGGTCCAACTCGAACGCCAGGCTTTGGGATTTCCCGGGGCTGAAATCGGCGTGAAGCGTGGCGGCGGCCAGCGGCTCGGATGCTGGCGGAATTGTGTTCAGCGTGATGGTAAGCTCGCGCGCCTGCGGCTCCGTGCTTTCGTCGCTCACCTGTGGGAGCAGGATCTGAGTCAGCGCGCCCGCGGCATCGGGGGTGAAGTTCACCGAATAGGGGAGCTGCGGGAGGATGCGAAACTCGTAAGGGACGGGCAGGATCTGGTTTTGAGCGCCGTTGCCTGTTTCCAGGCGCAGGTTGATCGGGCCGGGGATGTTGGCGTAGATCCAGCGCGAGGCCTCGATGCGGGTGATGGGGCGTTCGTACAGGGCGGAGAAAGCGTAAGCATAAGCGTAAGTAAGCAGGAGCGCCAGAGCGCCGATGACCACGCCGCTGAGCCGGGCCCAATCCGGCTCCGGGCGCGGCTTCCGGGCTTTGGAGAGATCGATCAAGGCGAAGACCGTCCAGGCGGCGAAGATCGCCAGGTTGGGATAAATGGGCATCTCGTAGCGCATGGTCGGGTTGAGCTGGAGCGATTGCCAGGCGAAGTAGATGGCTGTCCAGCTCCAGAGCAGGGCGTGCGAGGCCCACTCCGGGGTGCGCTCTCTCCAGCCCGTGATCAGCCGCCAGCCGGCCCAAAGGAAACCAGCCCAGGCCAGCAGGCCGAGCGGCAGCCCCAGCCCCCAAAGCACCATGTTATGGAACGAGAACCAGATCGGGCGGCGCGCCCATTGCATGGCGGGTGGGAAATCGACCTCGCCGGTGCTTTGAGCGCGCTGTTCGCGAATGTTATCGACCCAGAGCGAGTTGGGGCGCACGCCAAAGAACCCCGGTCCGCTAAAAGCGTATGGCTGGAAAATCCGAAATACCCACAGGCTGACGAAAGCCGCCATGAACAGGTAGATGATGGCTCGAATTGCAGCCGCTTCCCTGCGCTCGGCGGGCTGGTTGATCACGTATAAGAACATGGCAACCGGCAGCGCGACCGCCACGGCCGCGGCGTTGAGCTTGGAGGCGGTCGCCATGCCGAGCGCGATCCCGAACCCCAAACTGGGCAGGAAGAGCGGATCGCGCAGAATTGCGACCAGGCGATCCGTCCATCCTCGACTGGGTATGTAGGGATGGCTTTTAGCCTCGCTCAAGGCGTCCGGATACGCGGGAGGGTAGGGAGGTTCCAGGGCGTCAGGATCGGCAGCCGGACCGCTTTTCACGACCAGCACGGCGCAATAAAAAGCCAGGAACGAGAAAAACACCAGGAAGGTTTCCATGGTGAAGAAGTGCGACTGTTGGATCTGCAGCACCGCGGCGGCTGTAAAGGCGGCTGCCAGCACGCCCACGCGCCGATCGTACAGGCGCCTGGCAGCCAGGTAAACCAGCAGCACCGTCCCCACGTCGGCCACTGCCGAGAGTGGGCGGCCCATGCGGGTCATTTCATTGAAGCCAGAGTGACCAAATGCAAATTCGACCGCATAGCGCACGATGAACATCGGCAGCGTGCCGTAGACATAAAAACCATGTCCCCGGTTCTGTGGGTTCAGGCTGGAGGCGGCGGTGTCGAAATAGGCTGAGAGCGAATCGACGGGGCTGATGTCCGTGCCGACCCACACCAGGAAGCGCTCATCGGGGTGAAGGTACTGGAACTCGCCCCAGTCGATGCCCCTGAAGCGGAAATACACGGCTGCGAGGAGCGCTAAAACCAGCAGCAGGTCCCAGATGAGGTTGGAGGCTCTTTTCCTGGCGGAGGTATCTTCGGAAATGGATGATGTCATGCGTCTTTCAGACTTCCACGTGTGTCATTTTTGTTTTTGTCGAGCTGTCCTGGTTTACCCCGTGTCCTGCGGCAGGACGATGAAGAGCAGGAAATCTTTGGTCTCCACTTTGGATTTGTAATACTGAACTCGGCCATCCGGGTAGAGCGCCTGCAGCGCCGCCAGGTTTTCGTAGTCCTGCGGGTTGAGCATGAAAAGCTTGGGTCCGGGCTCTCCCTGGGTGGCGGGGAGGTTCTCGGCTTTGAGCTCGAAGTCTACGCCGGGGAAACCGGCGTTGTTGGCGACCAGGCGCGTGTCGACCCAGTTTGGGTAGCCCACCACCCAGACATGAGCCGCTTGCTGGTGGATCTTCAAGAAGTCGCGCGCGATCTCGCCCATTTCAGAGCTGTTCCAGGCGGAAAGCCGGTAGCTTTTATAGTAATTGTCAAATACAAGCGTGTACTCCTGGGTAAAATGCAGCAGGAGCAAAACGCACGCCAGGCCGTATGCGAGCCAGTTCCCGAGCCGCTCGGGCGCCTTGGACTGCAAAGCGCGCATCAATCCATCCAGGGCCAGCCCGCCCAGCAGGAAGACCGGGACGAACGCGCCGCCGGTGCGGTAAAGGTTGGGGTTCTCTTCGGGAAAGGCCAGCGACAGGATGGATGGCAGCAGCAGGATCGGGATGGAGATCAGCAGCAGCAGATCGACCCAGCTTCGCTTGCGAACGTAGCGGATGAGCACCAGACCCGCGCCGAGGTAGAACAGCCCGCCGGCGACGATGCCCAGCGCGGGGGAGCCCGGGATCGAGATGGGCCACACCACGCCGGCATCCCACGAGAACATCGCCAGCGCCCTGCCCGTGTTGTGCAGGAAGACTTTAGGGATCGGATCGCCGATGGGACGCTCCCAATCGCCCATGCGGGTCAGCATGCGCTCGAAGAAATGTTCCGGCGCCGAGATCATGTAGCTGAAAAGCGGGATGAAGATCACCAGGCTGACCATGATCAAAGCCGCCAGGGAAACCAGGGCCGATTTTCGCTTCGAAGCCGGCTGGCGGCGGATGAGAAACAGGCCAAAAGCGGCCAGCGCGAGCAGGGGCAGGATACGGTCGGCGGAATAGCCGTAAAAGCCCAGGCCGAGGAGTACGCCGGCCACGATCAGATCGTTCCGGCTGTTGCGTTGCAGGCCGCGCACCAGGAAGTAGAACAGCGCGGCGGTGAAGAGCATGTAAAACGGCAGCCGCAGACCGACGCGCGAGACCACGTTGGGCCAGTATGCCACCCCGGCCAGCAAGAACGCAAACAGGCCCACGCGCGGGCTCGCGATCTCTTTGCCAAGCAGATAGATGAACGGCAGCGCCAGAAAGCCGACGCCCGCGGTCACGATTTTCAGGATCATAAAATTCAGCGGCAGGCCGAGAAAACGGTGCAAGCCCGCCACCAGATAGAACTGGAGCGCCTCGCGCCCGCCGTTGCTGGGAAAAAAAATCAGCGTCTGCCCCGAGAGCACCCGGAGCACATCCAAAAACTTCTCGGCATGGTCGCTGTTCATCTCCGGCGGCACGTCGCCCAGGCGGTAAAAACGGGCGAACAGCACCAGCCCAAAAGCCAGGATCGCGATCAGGGCGTTGCCGGCCAGGGAGATCTGCCAGGGAAGCGCGCGCAGGCTTTGCAGACGCCCGCGCGCTTGCTCCATCCAGGATTGAACTGGTATCCAAAAAGCGCGCCCGACAAATAGCAGCGCCAGGCCCAGGACGGCCAGATTCAACAGGCTGAACTCTGGCGACTGGTCGGTGAAGAACGGGAAGATAAATATGATAAAAGCGAAAAGCGCCAGCAGGCCTCCGATCGCAAGGCTGACGAGGTCCACTGGATAGGGGCCGCTCCGGTCCGTCTCGGCCGGCAGATCCGCCAACCGGATCTCGCCGGCGATGACCGCCCAGGCGAGCAGGATAAACGCGAGGCTCAGGAAGGCTGCGCCAATGACCCAATCGCGATCGGGGGTGGGACGCAGGGCAAACTGGGCCGCCAGGGCGAAGAACAAAGCTCCCAGGCTGCGCCCCGGGAGGGCCACCCGCACGGGTTCCGCCCGCAGCGCCGGGACGGCCGCCGGTTGAGCCGCGTTCACCGGCCTGGCTGGTAGTGCGCTTTCGACCGGGCGGGCTTCTCCGACCTTTGGCGGCGGGGCAGGCAGGTCTAACCGTTCGTATTTCCAGGGGATCAGCTTCGATTTGAGATAATCGAGAACGCTGGGCTCTTCCATAAAGCTAGATTATAAAGCATTCTCGTTCAGTTTTTGTGCGTTACAAAGAAGGTGCAGACGCCGTCCGGGTCAGGTTCGGGCCGGAAATGCGCGCGGGTGTGGCGCTCGGTCAGCCAGAGGTTCCAGCGCTCGGGGACCAGGATCCAGCGGCCCGCGGCCAGGCGCCAGAACAACGAAGGCAGGCCCAGGTAATGCCCCCACTCGGTAACCCGCAGGGCATCGGGCGCGTAATAGGTCCAGCAGCGGTCAAGCGCAAACCCGG
>JADYYC010000184.1 GCA_020853835.1 Anaerolineales bacterium | reverse complement strand
CCAACGATCACGCTTCTATCACTGTTGTTGGTGACAGCAACTGCGTTGGCGCAGTCCTACTTGTTCGAGTTAAACCGCATGGCGGCTGATGTCTTTCTCAATGCCAACGGCACAACTTCGATCCTTTATGAAATGACGTTTACCAACCAGCCTGGCGCGGCGCGCATCGAATATGTTGATATCGGCATGCCCAACAGCGACTTCGAACTGGGCAATGCAACCGCCGAAGTGGATGGCAAGTCTGTTGCGTTATCCCGCGGCGACTATGAGGGCGATGGGTCGGGCTTTGCGGTTGTCTTGAGTGGCGCGGCCATTCCTCCAGGTCAAACCGGAACAGTGCGGGTTTTCGTGCCCAATGCCGGGTCGTGGCTGCGTTATGATGACAAAGACAATAATTATGCCAGCTTCGTTTTTTCTCCGACCTGGTTTGGATCAAAATACATACGCGGCACGACCGATATCAAAGTGACTTTCCATTTCCCGCCCGGCGTCCAGCCGGAAGAGCCGCGTTGGCACAACGCGCCGGCGGGGTTTCCTGCCGAGCCGCAAACTGGCTTTGACGCACAAGGCCGCATCACTTATACCTGGGAGAACACCCAGGCGTCGGGATCAAGCCAGTATCAATTTGGGGGTTCTTTTCCCGCCAAGTATGTCCCCACTGGGGTGATAAAGAAAACCTCGATCTTAGAGCGGCTGGGTATGAGCGAAGACACCTGTTACACAATTGTGTGCTGCGGGGCGGTATTCATCGGGGCCTTCGGGTTTACCTGGGTATCGAACAAGCGCGTTAGCCGGCGCAAGCTCCAATACCTGCCGCCCAAGGTATCCATCGAAGGAATGGGGATCAAGCGGGGATTGACCGCGGTTGAAGCTGCGACGCTTATGGAAGAACCGCTTGACAAAGTGATGACAATGATCTTGTTTGGGGTGATAAAGAAAGGTGCTGCGGTTGTCCGCAAGCGCGATCCGCTCGAGTTGGACGTCAGCGACCCTTTTCCCGAAGGCCTGAACCCCTACGAGACTGGTTTTCTCATGGCCTTCAAAAAAGACAAAATAGCTGATCAACGTCATGCGCTTCAAACCATGATGATCGATCTGGTGAACAGCGTCTCTGGTAAGATGAAAGGGTTTAGCCGTAAGGAGACGGTTGCCTATTACCGGGAAATCATCGAACGTGCCTGGAAGCAGGTTGAAGCTGCCCAGACGCCTGAGATCAAAAGCGAAACATACGACAAATATCTTGAATGGACCATGCTGGACAAAAATTATGATGACCGGACCCGTGACGTATTTCAGACCGGCCCGGTCTATGTGCCAGTGTGGTGGGGAGGGTACGATCCCAGTTACTCACGCCCCTCCTCTTCAGGGCCAAAACCTCTCGCGTCGCCCGTCCCAACCGGTGGTTCGCAAGGAGGCCAGGTCTCTCTGCCCACCCTGCCCGGCGGGGCGTTTGCGGCTTCGATCGTCAAAGGTGTACAGGGTTTCTCGTCTGGCGTTATCGGAAATGTGACGGATTTTACCAGCGCGATAACCAACAAGACCAATCCAATGCCAGTCACTGTCTCAAGCAGCAGCTCTTCCAGTGGGCGAAGCGGAGGCGGTGGGGGTTGTGCCTGCGCTTGCGCCTGTGCTGGATGCGCCTGTGCCTGCGCTGGCGGCGGTCGTTAGCCATTTAGTGCTCAAGGCAACCTACCCTTGAAGATCCACGAATTATTCCACCGCAAAGACCGCCTGAAGCACGAAAATCAGACAGGGTTTTACCATTTCACCAGAGAACGTGGCATGGAAAAGGTGCGCGTTCATTTGCGCGTCGAGCCAGATGGCAAGGGTCTGTTGTTGATCAACGCCAACCGCATCGTTCACCTGAATGCCTCAGCTGCCTATATGGCCCGTTTGGCTCTCGAGAACATGCCTCCAATGCAAGCTGTCAGTCTGTTGCGGCGTAAATATCGGGTTTCTGACGCACAGGCAGTGAATGACTATGCGCAATTTTGCGCCACGCTCGAAGACCTGCTCCGCTCTGATGGGCCATGCCCGATCCATGACCTCGATCTGGAGATCATCCAGCCGTTCAGCGCTCAACCATCCGCTCCTTATCGCATGGACCTGGCAGTGACATATCGTTGCAATAACGACTGCGCTCATTGCTACAACGCCCGTCCTCGAACCTTTCCCGAACTCGACCTTCAAGACTGGCAACGGGTCATCGATCGCATCTGGCAACAAGGCATTCCGCACGTGGTCTTCACTGGCGGCGAACCCACGCTGCGCCAGGACTTGCCCCAGTTGATCCGCTATGCGCAGGATACCGGCCTGGTCACTGGCTTGAACACCAACGGACGCAGGTTTCACGATCGCGCCTACCTCGATGAGCTTGTCTCGGCCGGGTTGGATCATGTCCAGATCACCTTGGAATCCCATGATCCAACCATTCATGACACCATGGTGCGGTCAAAAGGCGCCTGGCGGCAGACGGTCGCTGGCATCCGCAACGCTCTGGATACGCCGCTTTATTTAATGACTAACACCACCATGTTGCGCCTCAACGCCCCGACACTCGACAAGACGCTCGATTTCCTGGCAGAGACAGGCGTGCCCACGGTGGGTCTGAATGCGCTCATCCACGCCGGGGCAGGCGCGACCTGTGGAGAAGGGCTTGATGAACGCACGCTCACGCCGCTTCTGGAGATCGCGCGCGAGAAGACTGATTTATACGGCCAGCGGCTGATCTGGTATACCCCAACCCAGTATTGTCATTTCGACCCGATGCAGCTTGAACTGGGCGTAAAAGGTTGTACCGCCGCGCTCTACAATATGTGCGTGGAACCCGACGGCGCGGTGATTCCGTGCCAGTCTTACTACCAGCCTCTCGGCTCCATGCTGCACGACGACTGGAAAGACATCTGGGACCATGAACTTTCGCAGAGCCTGAGACAGCGAAAATACGTCCAGGCAAAATGCAATGGCTGCCCCCTGCTGCAGGAGTGCGGGGGAGGCTGCCCGCTCTTCGATCAACAAGACATCGATTCTTGAAAAAACCGAAACGAGGCCAAAATGACCGGTCTGCTCAAACCACTTCAACGCCTGTTTTCGCCAAGCGCCCCTATTCCGGCAGGTGTTTATCACTACCAGTCGCCGCCGGATGACCCGCGCAATTATCGCCTGCACCTGCGCCTGGAAGAGACCGGGGGCGGCCTGCTGATCGTGAACGCCGCGACTGTTCTGCACCTCAATCAAACCGCCGCCGAATACGCTTATTACCTGATCAACAACACGGATGCAGACGTGGTAGCCCAACAAATGTCCGCCCGGTATTCCGTCGACCCGCTGATAGCCCGCCAAGATTACGTGAACTTCACCGAGCGCATCCGCACGCTGGTCGAGACCCCCGATCTCGACCCCGTCACCTTCCTGGATTTCGAACGCCGCCTGCCCTTCTCTGGCCGTCTCTCCGCCCCTCTGCGGCTGGATTGCGCGCTCACCTACCGGCTGCCCGAAGACCAGGCGGCGGATTCTGCCCCAATCGAACGGGTCGAGCGAGAATTGGCGACAGAGGAGTGGAAGACAATTCTCCGCAAAGCCTGGGATGCCGGTATTCCACACATAATTTTCACCGGCGGCGAGCCCACGCTTCGCGACGACCTGGTTGAGCTGATCAGCTTTGCCGAGCAGTTGGGACAGGTAACCGGATTGCTCAGCAATGGCTTGAAACTCAGCCAGCCGGCTTACTTGAACAAGCTGCTGCAAGCGGGGCTTGACCATCTGATGCTCGAATTGCACCCCGAAAGCGAGCAATCCTGGCAGGCAGTCTCAAACGCAATGGTTGAAGACCTCTCCGTCGTGGTCCATTTGACGCTTACCGCAGACAATCAGTCACAGATCAAGCCCATTCTGGACCGCCTGGTTTCGCTCGAGGTTAAGAAAGTTTCGCTGAGCGCATCCGACACTGCTCTGGCGCCTGCTTTGGCCTCCGCGCGAGATTGGGTCGCTGACCGCAATTTGGAGCTGGTCTGGAATATCCCCGTTCCTTATTCTTCGCTCCATCCGGTCGCCCTGGAAACAAGCGATGCACAGATTGAAGGGGCAGGCCGTGCCTGGCTCTATGTCGAACCAGACGGGGATGTGCTCCGTGCTCAGGGGGATCCCACCGTCCTGGGCAATCTGCTGCACGAGCCCTGGAAAAAGATCTGGAAGAGCCATTAGGTCGGGTTCTAAAATCTTATTGCATGGAACAACAAATCAACTGGCACAGCCGGTTTTCGCAGCAGGCGCGTTGGACGGCAGAGCTGCGCGGCTATGTCTTGAGCCGCATCTCGGGTGTGCGCAACATGATCGAAATCGGATGCGGGACGGGCGCGGTGTTGAGCGACCTGTCGGCCGGCATGTCTTCGAGAGAGACCTGCCGGTTTTTTGGCCTGGATATCGATCTGCATTTTCTTCAGCAAGCCGCCGGAGAAATCCCCCATGCAGGTTTCGTCCAGGGCGATGCTCACAGCTTGCCGTTCCCCAATGGCTGCT
>JADYYC010000183.1 GCA_020853835.1 Anaerolineales bacterium | reverse complement strand
TCATCGAGCCGGCCAAGTTGGAACAAGGTCTCGCCCAGGCGGATCGTGGCGTTTTGGGTCTCTTTCACCGAGGCTGAGGCAGCCAGCGCGCGGCGCAAACAAGGGAGCGCCAGGGTCGGCGCGCCCTGCGCCAGGTAAATTTCTCCGAGCTTAACCTGAATATCCGCATCTTCGGGGAGAGCCTGGCTGGCCTGGCGCAGCGTTTCGACCGCTTCAGCCTCCAGACCGGCTTCTTTTTGCGCTTTGAATAAGCCCTTCCAGCCTTCGGCGTTTTCCGGTTCGAGCTGCACCGCTTTGCTGAAGTGGTTGATCGCGGTCCGGTGGTCTCCCAGTGCATTCGACGCCTCAGCGAGGAGCTGGTGATAAGCAACCTGGTCAGGGGAATGTTTTAACAACCCCTGGCAGATCTGGGCTGCCTCTGCGTGTTTTCCTGCCCCTGTCGCGCAAGTTGCCAGGGCGAACAATTCCTCTGGCGCCGGGTCGGCTTGCCCTTGCATGAGCTTTAGTCGCTCTTCATAGGCTCCTCCCCAGGCGTTCAGGGCTTCGAGACCGTCGACCAGCAGGCGCTGCACCTCCCCTTTGCCGACCAACCCAACGCCGGAGAGCGGAAAATGCTCTTCTTCCAATGCCTCGTCTGGCTTCGCCTCTCCCAGTTGAGCCTGGTAGAGTTCCGCGGCCTGAGCCGCATAGGCGCAGGTCACCGCCTCGGCTGGTTTGCCCTGCAGAAATTCCAGCTTTGAGGCGTGGGCGAGCAGATCACGGCTGCCAGGAAAGACCTCCAGCCCCAATCGCACGGCTTGCAACGCCTCCGCCAGGAGGTTTTTCTTCTCCAACAAACAGGCCAGCGCGGCCAGGTCTGCTTCGGTCAGGGATTGCACGTCTTTGAATTTCTCGAGCGCATCCAGAGCGGCCTGCGACGCGCCTTCTCCGTCACCCTGGCTTTCCAAGCCAAACGCAAAAATCAAAAGCAATTCAGGGTTGAGCGGCCTCGAAGCATCGCTTAGATAGCTTTTTATAAACTCCGTCGCTTCGGCGATTCGCCCAGCGTGCTGCAGCGCCCTGGCATAGCCAGCCGCATAGCGCGGGTCATCCGGGGTGAGCTGCACAGCCTGTTTCCAGGCCTCTACGCTCGCAGCCTGAGCGGTGTTTCCCCAGCTTTCAGTGGTCAGATCTTTTGTCTTAGCCACCGAGCGAGCCAGTTGGGCCGACATATGAGCGCGCATCTTGCGCATGGTGCGCAGGCTGTCGGACAGCACCGGCACCGCTAGGTCAGACTGACCTGCAATCTGATCCACCTGGGCAATGCGCAGGGTCTGGATCAACTGTTCAAGCTGCCCGATCTCGTTCGGCGCTGATTTTGCCCCCGAGCCGGCGGTCAAAGTTTCGACAAGCCGGTCGCGCACCTGCCGCGCCAGCAACGCCGCCAGGTGCGAACGATAAGCGGCCAATGTTTGCAATAAGACCAAAACGGCCGGCGGCTCCAGGGCTGACGAGAGCCGGGTCAAGATCTGGAGCTGCGATTCGGGCGGGGCAGGGTTGGCAAGCAGACTATGGACCGCAAGGCGAACCAGATCGGGCCGGTTTGTGGTGCTCAAATCCTCTAATAACCCGAGGGGTTCGGGAACCATCCCAAACAGGCAGGCAAATACGGTCGGCGCGCCCGATGGCTCGATCGCTCCCAGGCGCAGACACTGTTTCCAGGATCCATCCAGCCGGAATTGTTCTCGAAATGTCAATGCCAGCAGTCCGGCTTCGACCAGGTCGCGCGGCGCCCTCTGATCTTTGACCCATTCTTCATAGACCTTGCTCGCCTGGAGAGACAGGCTTTCCTCAAGAGGCTGAAGCGGGGTCCGGAGCAGCGATTCCAGTTCGAATGGGTTCTGAAGCGCCAGCAACACCAGCGCAGCCGGCGACCAGGCCCGATAAACCGGCGGAAGCGATTCCAGCGCCCTGGCGCCAAGATCCGTCTCTTCAACCGCCCGCCACACGCCCTGATCCTGGCGCAATGCCAGGAGCACCCACGACCATTCAGATGGAGGGAAGTGGTTTTTAAGCTCGAGCGAGAAATTTGTTTTTATCATGGCGAAATTTCATAAACCTGAATAGCCAGCCAGCATGCAACCCCCATCATCAACATCCCGATCACAGCCAGAAAAATCCCGATGCCCCGGGACGTGCGCACCAGTTGGTTCATCGCATCGACCAGATTGGATGCGTTGCCAACCAGCCCAGCGACCTCTTCCGCCAGGCCTTTTTGAACCAGGCGGGCCGTTTGAGCGGCGATCGTCTTCACGTCGCTGCTTGAAGCTCGGAAGGCAAGGATAAAGATGCCCGCCAGGAACGTGATCATACCGAGAAGAAAAAGCATGCCTATTACAAACACTGCCAGGTTGAATGGGGTCATCGCAGTTACGTATCGCCTCCTTCAATGAGTGATCCCTGACTCAACATGAATGGAATTATCTCGATTCGATGCTTCATAAAATTAACCATCATGGGTCGCTTTGAATAACGACCGGTTGGCGCAGCGTCGGAAACTCACAGACGGGGCTGCCGCCCGGCTTCGAGATCTGCTCTTGCTGGGCTTTAACCGCCTCAAGATCGATATCGGAGCGCATCCGGTGCGTCAACAGACCCCAGATGATCTCTGGATTTGCATTTTGGATCAGTTGCGGCGAGTTTTCGCACAGAACCAGCGCGACGCGAGACTGAGCTCGCAGCTTCATTTCAAGCGGGGCAGATTGTCCAGGAAGAGATGCAACAACTTCCGGCCCGCCCGAAACCTGTCCTTCCCAATCCAAACCTCCTGCCAGCGCGATCAGATCTGCCAACGATCCTTTATCTGCGACGAGATAATGGTCCCACCAGACTTTCTTGGTGATCAGATAATCCAACAGGCCGGCGGCAGGTTTCCCATACGCATCCAGGCTGAACAGCTTATGAAACAACTCCGACTCATCGGGCCGGCTGGTCGGGTATAAGGGTAAGAAAACCACCT
>JADYYC010000182.1 GCA_020853835.1 Anaerolineales bacterium | reverse complement strand
GGAAATTATGTGGATAACGGGCGCATTATCCCGCTGGACATCCTGCTCTACCCCATCTTTGCGGATTTGGGCCTCAAGCTGCGCAACCGGATCGTCTGGCACTTTGGGCACGGGCTGCACGCCTCACGCCGGTTCTCGGGAAGATACGAAGTGATTCTATGGTTCACCAAGCAGGACGACTACAAATTCAACCTGGACGCGGTGCGTGTTCCGCAGAAATATCCGCAAAAAAAGCATTTCAAAGGGCCAAAACGAGGCGAGTATTCCGGCAATCCTTTGGGTAAGAACCCGACTGATATCTGGGAGATCCCGAACGTGAAATCCAATCACGTTGAAAAAACCGAGCATCCCGCCCAATTTCCAGTAGAATTGGTCGAGCGCCTGGTCCTGGCCTTTACGGATGAGCGGGATTGGGTTTTCGATCCCTTCCTCGGCTCGGGCACCACGCTAATCGCGGCGTTGATGCACTCCCGCAAAGCAGCCGGAGCGGAGATCATGCCCGAATATGTAAGAATTGCCCGTGAGAGGCTACAGCTCGCTGAAAAAGGCCAATTGCGCATCCGCCCCATGGAGCGCGAGGTTTACGACCCCGAAGCGCCTGGCAACAATCTCCCACCCAAGTTCGTCGATCTGGGCCAACCGGCGCAGCAACGCCTGTTATTTGAAGACCGGTCTGCATATCTCGAAGAGCAAAACATTTTCCTTCCGTGTCGATCAAAGTGATTTTAATTGACGCCGATGATTAATAAAGAAAATGGAACAAGATAACAAACCCGTCATATCCGTCGTTGCGCCCATCTTCAACGAATCGGCCACGCTGCCCGAGTTTTATCGCCGCGTCCGCGAGGCGCTTCAACCCCTCGGCGAGACCTGGGAGCTGGTGCTCATCGACGACGGTTCGCGCGACAACTCATCCGAGATCATGCGCGAGCTTGCCCGCCAGGACCCGCGCGTGCGCCCGGTCATCTTTGCGCGCAACTTCGGGCACCAGCTTGCGGTCACCGCCGGGCTGGATTACAGCCGCGGCGAGGCGGTCGTCATCATCGATTCGGATCTGCAAGACCCGCCCGAAGTGATCCCCGAGATGATCGCTCGCTGGCGGGAGGGTTACGAGGTGGTCTACGCCATCCGCACCGAGCGCGAAGGCGAGACCTGGTTCAAGCTCTTCACCGCCTCGCTGTTTTACCGCCTGATCTACCGCATCACCGATGTGGACATCCCGCTGGACACGGGCGATTTCCGCCTGCTGGACCGCAAGGTGGTGAACGTGCTCAACAGCATGCGTGAGCGCCACCGCTTCCTGCGCGGCATGTCCGTCTGGGTCGGGTTTCGCCAGACCGGGGTGAGCTACAAACGCCATGCCCGCTTCGCCGGCGAGACCAAGTACCCCTTGAAAAAGATGGTCAAGTTCGCCAGCGACGCCGTGACCGGTTTCTCATACTTTCCGCTCCAGCTTGCCACGTATGTTGGCTTCTTCTCCGCGGGGATCAGCATCCTGGCGATCCCGATCGTGATCATCATGCGCCTGATCGGTCAGCAGGCATTCTTCGGCCAGGCCACCACGCTCATCGCGGTGCTGTTTCTGGGCGGGGTGCAGCTCATCTCGCTCGGGATCCTGGGCGAATACATCGGGCGGCTTTACGACGAGGCGCGCGGCCGCCCGCTCTACATCGTGCGCGACGACCCTCAGACATTAGAGCGGGAACGCTCGAAACTGACAAAAATCGAAATATAAAACCATTATCATTTCATCAGGAGTAGAAATCCCATGGCCAAAATTGACTTAACGATTGAAAAAGAACGGCGGCAGCGCGCCATCCAACGCGTGCGGGAGCGGAACATCATCATCCCGACCTTCGCCCAGATGAAAAACCCCGATTTGATCCCGGCCGAGATCAAGGCAAAGCTTGCCGGTATTGGGCTGTGGGATGTCAACCCGCTCAACCTGTTTCGCATCACGTGGAAGAACGAGCCAGTCGTAAAAGGCGGCGGCTATGGCAAGGTAAACTACCTTGAACTGCCTCCCAGCCTGACCGGCGTGCCGGCCCGCATCATCATGCTGGTTGGCAAGTGGATCCCCACCGGATCGCACAAAGTCGGCGCCGCGTTTGGCTGCCTGGTGCCGCGCCTCGTCACGGGGCAGTTCGACCCGACCACCCAGAAGGCGGTCTGGCCTTCCACCGGCAATTACTGCCGCGGCGGCGCTTACGACTCGGCCCTGCTCGCCTGCGAATCGATCGCCATCCTGCCCGAGGGCATGAGCCGCGAGCGCTTCGAGTGGCTCTCCGAAATCGCCGGCGAGGTCATCGCCACGCCCGGCTCCGAGTCCAACGTCAAAGAGATCTTTGACAAATGCTGGGAGCTGCGCCGTTCGGGCCAGGACCTGATGATCTTCAACCAGTTTGACGAGTTCGGCAACTACCTCTGGCACTACGAAGTCACCGGGCACGCCATGCAGGAGATCCTTGAGATGACTATGCGCCCCGGCGACGAGTATCGCGGCCTGATTTCCGCCACGGGATCGGCCGGCACCATCGCTTGCGGCGACTATCTAAAGACGCTTTACCCCACCAGCAAGATCGTCGCCAGCGAAGCGCTCCAATGCCCCACCCTGCTGGAGAACGGTTTCGGCGCCCACCGCATCGAGGGCATCGGCGACAAGCACGTCCCCTGGATCCATAACCTGCTCAACACCGACATGGTGGTTGCCATCGACGACAACGCCGTGGTCAACCTCGCCCGGCTTTTCAACGAGCCGGCGGGAAAAGAGTACCTGGTCAAATCAGGCGTGCCCGAAGCGGTCGTCAAAAAGCTCGACCTGTTCGGCTTCTCGGGCATCGGGAACCTGCTTTCGGCAATCAAATTCGCCAAGTACTACGAGTTGGGCGAGCAGGACATCGTGCTGTCGGTGCTGACCGATTCGATGGAGCTTTACGGCAGCCGCATCCGCGAGATGCACGAAGAATTCGGGGCGTATAGCGAGCGCGACGCCGCGGCCCACTTCTCGCGCTATATGCTGGGCCAGTCCATCGACAACCTGCTCGAGCTGAGCTACGTCGAGCGCCGCCGGGTTCACAACCTGAAGTACTACACCTGGGTCGAGCAGCAGGGGAAGACTTACCCGGAAATTCAAGATCAATGGTACGACCGCCATTACTGGAAGGAACTCCCCGGTCAGGTGGCGCAAATCGACGCCTTGATCGAAGAATTCAACCGCGAGGTTGGCCTGGCGTATTGATCGGTTCTTTCGCTGGAGAATTCCTTCAGCACGCAAACCAACTGACAGGAAGCGCCGGGATGTCCGCCTTCCCGGACGCTCCTGTCGGTTAAATTCAAGGCTCTATGCACAAAATTGACCTGGAAACGTTCAACCTGGAACGGCTGATCCAATCGGTCGATCCTGAAATTTTCCACCTCGGCGTCGATCTTTACGAGCAGGGGCGCGCCGCGGTCCAGGAACTCGCCGAGCTGAGCGCGGTCTGCACGGTTCAAGACCCGCGCAAACACCGCGTCCAGTTCAAAATCGACAAACAGCGCCTGCTGCTCAAGTGCAGTTGCAGCCACGCCTCGCGCGGGCTGATCTGCGAGCACGACGTAGCGGCATGGCTGGCGGTCCGAGACCGCCTGGTCGAGCTCGCCCCGGCCGAATGGCAGACGCGCATCGAGCGCCTGCTTGCCACGTCCAACGGGTCTCGGCCGCGCCCCCGCCCCGCCCCATATTACCTGTTCTTCAGCCTCCAAAAGGATCCGGCGGGGGGCGATCCCGCCTGGCGTATCCTGCCGCACATCCTGCCTCTCAACGCCCTTCCCAAGAGCCTCCAACCCGGCCCGCAGACCCAACCCGACTGGGCCGCGATCACCAGCGGCCACCCCGAACTGACGGCGCGCATGCGCCAGCCATTCCAGCCGCTCGACCCGGAGGGCTGTCTGAACGCCGGCCGCGAAGCGGTCGGTCTGGCGAACCTCATTTATGAACGAAAGCGCTTCCAGAACCTCGCCTCGCAGCCTGCGCTGAAAACCTTCCTGCCGCTTGTCCGGCAGGTTGGCGGGCTGGTGGCGCTTGGCAGCCTGAACCAACCCTTCGAGCGCCGGGTCGAAATCCTGCCCGCAGCCGGGGAAACCCGCCTGCAAATCGAGCGCTCGAGCCTGGGCTTGCATTTGAGCTTGCAATTCAGCGTGCAGGACGCAACGCTTGAGTTTGAGGGTCAGCCGCTCCAGCTCCTCAACGAAAACCCGATCTGGGTTCTGATCGGCGAGCGCGTCGTCGAACTGAAAGACCGCGCCAGCCTGGATTTGCTGCTCCAGTTCCAGGACTATCCCGAGATCTACATCCCGGCTTCAGACGAAGCTGCCTTCGCCGACAACTACCTGCTCGAGCTTTCGCAGCAGGCCGCCCTCGCCGGAGGGGGGGTTGCCTGGGACGAGATCGAGTGCGACCCGACGCCGCGCCTGTACTTGAACGAGAGCGGCGGCGAACTGCTCATCCAACTCCGCTTTGCCTATGACGGGTACGAGCTCCCCTACAGCGGCGCCTTCCAGGTGCACAGCCTGCGCCAGGAGCCCGGCTCGATGAGGCTGGTGAAGATCCATCGCAAGTCGCTCGAAGAGCAGGCGGTCTACGACCTTCTGATCAGCAGCGCGATCGGGTTGAAGCGCGCCCCCCTGCCGGCAAAGCCTGGCTTCTTCCGCCTGCGCGCCCGCGCCCACCCCGTCGATTTCATCTTAAACACCCTGCCGCGCCTGGCAAGCGACGGCATCGAGATCTACGGCGAAGAAAAACTCAAGACGGCGCGCATAAACCGCCACACGCCGACGATCTCGTTCCAGGTGTCATCGGGCATCAACTGGTTCGACGTCCGGACGACCGTCAATTTTGGTGAGCTAGAAGTCCCGCTCAAAGAGTTCCGCCGCCTGGTGCGCAAGAACGAGCGCTATGTCAAGCTCTCCGACGGCTCGATCGGCGAGCTGCCGGAGGAGTGGCTGGAGCGTTACCGCCACCTCTTCACCGTGGGCGACCTGCAGGAAGACCACCTGAGGTTTGCCAGACAACACGTCACGCTGATCGAGCAGGCGCTCGCCAGCGCCGATTCCGTCATCCAGGAGGATGAATTTGCCCACCGCAGAGCCCGTCTGCGCGGCCTGCTCAAGGGCGAGTTCTCCGGCATCCAGGCCAGGCCCCTCCCGCAGGGTTTTGTAGGCGAGCTGCGCCCCTATCAAAAGGCGGGGGTGGATTGGCTGCACTTTTTGCACGAGCACGAGCTCGGCGGCTGTCTGGCAGACGACATGGGGCTGGGCAAGACCATCCAGGCCCTGGTCTTCCTGCGGTCGCTCTACGAGCCAAACGGAGCGGAGGCGCCCCACGCCGCGAGCCTGCTGGTCGTGCCGCGCTCGCTGCTCGTCAACT
>JADYYC010000181.1 GCA_020853835.1 Anaerolineales bacterium | reverse complement strand
GGGTTGCAGTTGGTGTCGATGAAATAATAGCGGCCTGCCTCGTCGATACGCACGTCGAACTTGCCGTAATCGCGCATACTGGCCACGTTGAAGGCTTTGGACACCAGCTCGCGCAACACCGGATCGCGGTAGCGCTGGTAATAAAAGGCGGCGTTATTCATTGTGGTCAGCCACTGGTCTTCGAAGGTCAGGAACACATAGGGCCCTTCAATGTTTCTGAAGATCTTCTCCGCCAGGTAGACCTTCTTGCGGTTGCCCTCCAGCAGGATGGCGGTGACCTCGCGCCGCCCGACAAACTCCTCGACCAGCACGGGCTGCTGGTAGGTGCGGATCAGCTTGCGCAGGCGCTTGCGCAGGTGCTTCTCGTTTTCCGAGACCGCCTCGCGGGTGATCTCCACCGATCCGTGGATGGCGTTCAGCTTGGAGATGACCGGGAAGCGCAGGGTCGGGTCCAGGTATTCGTCCGGCGAGGTAAAAAGCTGAAACAGGGGCACCGGGATGCCGTTGCGCTGCAACAGCTCTTTGATAAAAAACTTGTTGGAGTCGAGCGCCATCCCGAGCATGTCCGCGCCGGTGTAGGGGATGTCCAGCAGCTCCAGCACGCCCGGGATCGCGGCCGCCAGGTTTTCCTTCCCCTTGATCGAATCCACCAGGTTTAAGAGCATGTCCGGCCGGTCCTGGAGCAGGCGCTGGGCAAGCGCCTCGTCGCCCGGATACAGGCGCACGTCCAGCCCAAAGGCGCCCAGGTATTCGCCGATCAAATGGGCGTCCTGTTCGGCGCCCTGCTCGGTGATGTACTGCGCTTCGGTCGGGAAATCCTCGCGCCGGACGGCGCTGTAAACCACGCCGACCCGGACCGGCCAGGCGAGGTCTTTGTCTTTGATCCGAAGGGTTTTTTTTGCCATAGCGTGTGTTATTTTTTCCCGGATGCCGCGCTTAGAATTTGCTTGAGCGCCGCCGCGCGGCTACGGCTCGATCTATGGACTGGAATAACCGGGCCGGCGCGCTCTCGCTCATGCTCACCCTCCCAACAACGGCTGGTCGTACTCAAAGAGCACCTCGTTTATCTCGTAGATATCGTACTTCCGGTTGACGATGAAGTATTCCACGATCACATCAAACATCTGGCTGTGAGACAGCGCAAACCCCGCCCGCCCTAACAGGTCGTTCGTCTCCCTGAGCGACAGCTCCAGCGCCACGGCGAGGGCGATCGCGGTGCGCTTGCTCGGCATGTACCCCTTGCCGGTCCTGATTTTGGAGAACAGCTTGCGGTCGAGGTTAGCGCGCTTGTAGACTTCCACGTCGGTCTTGCCTTTTGCGTCGATCAGCCGCAGGAGCGTGTCCGAGAACGGCTCGTCGAGGTTTCCGACCAAATCCTCCAGTCCTGGAGCAGGAGCGGTGGCTCGTTCATAACTGGCCATAACCAACCGGCTGTTGAGAGGCCCAAACTCAAGGTCTCTCCGCCGCCGCATGTCCAAATTCCGCTCAACGTAGTGTTCGTCGATATAGCTTTCGACTGCGCCGAAAAGCTCCTTGCCGATCACAAAGGACGCCTTGTCGAACACGGCGAGGAACACGTCCATGTCGTGATTATCGAGGAATCCCTTGATAGTGGAGGTCGCCACCTGCAAGGCTTCGTTTTTCGGGTAGCTGTAAATACCGCTGGAAATCAGCGGGAACGCCACGCTCTTACAGTTGTTCTCCACAGCCCGCTTCAGGCTGTTCAGGTAGCTGGCGCGCAGCAGCGCCCGCTCACCGCTCTTGCCATCGCGATAAACAGGCCCCGCGGTGTGGATGACGTATTTTGCAGGGAGCTTATAACCGGGCGTGATGACCGCCTCGCCCGTTTCGATCGGCGCGAGCGCATCGCAGGCGGCTTGCAGCTCGGCCTCGCCCGCCGCTTTGAATATCGCCCCGCTCACGCCGCCGCCCATTTTGAGGGCGGTGTTTGCGGCGTTGACGATCGCGTCAACCTTCATCTTTGTGATGTCCTGGCGGACGATGGTAAAAGGCATCGGCACACCTCCCGCAGCCCGGCAGTGATGTAGCCATTATATCTGAATTGTCTACAGCAGCGCGAGGTGTCGCGGGCTGCGGCGCAGGTGGAGCCCGACCGGGCGCGCGTTGCTCGCAGATATCCCGGCGGCCGGGATCAGAGCGGCCAGATGAGCGGCACCAGGCCGATCGCGATGAGGAAGACGACCAGGGTCAGCAGCCCGCCCACCTTGAGGAAATCGACAAAGCGGTAATGCCCCGGGCCATAGACCATCAAACAGGCCGGTTCCAGAGGGGTGAGGTAGGAGGTGCTTGCGGCGACCGCGATCATCATCGCAAAGGTGCGCGGGTTGAGCCCCAGTTGCATGGCGGTGTGCAGCGCCACCGGGATGACGACCGCGGCGGCGGCCTGGTTGGACATGGGCTGGGTGAGCAAGACGGTCAGTGTGAAGAAGCCCGCCAGCAGCCAGAGCGGGTTCCAGTGACCCACCCAGTCCACCAGCAGGTCGGCCAGGAACGCCGCCGTGCCGGTGGTCTGCATCGCCACGCCGAGGGCCAACATGCAGCCGATCAGGATCAGCACCTTCCACTCCACGCGGCGGTAGGCTTCTTCGGGGGAAATGCAGCGCGTCACGAAAACCATGAGCGCGCCCAGCAGCATCGCCGCGGGCATGGGGACGATCTTGAACGTCGCCAGCAGCAGCGCGCCGGCGAAGATCGTGATCACCGTCCAGGCCTGCTTGCGGTTGAAGCGCTGCGATTCGACCACGCCCAACACATCGAAGAGGTTGTCTTCCTGCAGGGCGGCGATCTGTCTCTGGCTGCCCTGCACAAGCAGCACGTCCCCCAGGCTCAGCCGGGTGTCGGCGATCTTGCTGTAAACCACGCCGGTGCGGCGGCTGATGGCCAGCACCTGGATCTGGTATTTCTCGCGCAATTGCAGGCCCTTGATCGTGCGCCCGATAAAGCGCGAGGTCGCCAGCAGCACCACCTCCGCCAGGCGCAGGTTGCTGTCTTGCAGGTCGTGGTCGGAGAACTTGGCGTCGGCCTGGATGTCGATCCCGGGGATGTCTTTGATCTTGAGGATGTCATCGGACCGCCCTTCGACCAGCAAGGCGTCGCCGGCCTGCAGGTGAGAGCCGGCGGCAGGGGCCAGGTGGCGCCGGCCGTCGCGGATAATCGACATCACGGTCAGATCCAGGTCGCGGCCCAGCCCGGATTGGGCAAGCGTGTTGCCCACCAGGGGCGAGTTGGGCAGGATACGCAGCTCGGCCAGGTAGGGGCGCAGGCCGAACGTGTCCGTCAGGTCCTCGGGGGTCGTGCGGACGGGGATCAGGCGCTTGCCGATGAGCAGCATGTACAACAGCCCGGTGAATAAAATCGGCAGGCCCACCGGGGTGAGCTCGAGCATTCCGATCGGCTGCAGGCCGGCCTGCACGATCAACCCGCTCACCACCACGTTGGTCGAGGTGCTGATCAGGGTGACCGAGCTGGCCAGGATCGCGGCGAAGGCCATCGGCATGAGCAGCCGCGAGGCGCTTATTTTGGCCCGCTGGCTCAGCCCAAGGATCACCGGCAGGAAGAACGCGGCCGCGGCGGTGTTGTTGATCACGGTGCTCAGCAGCCCGACCG
>JADYYC010000180.1 GCA_020853835.1 Anaerolineales bacterium | reverse complement strand
TATCGCGGTGCACCAGGCATGGCTCGCGCGTCTCGGGCAGGGTGTCCCAGGGTTTCAACTCAAGCTCGCGCTGGGTGTAGGGCGCCAGCAGGTCGCGCTGGTTCAACCAGAGCGGCTTGTTCATCACTCGCAGGTCGCGCGCCCGCTCGTTGAAGGGCGGGATATAGCGCTGATCCTGCAGGATGATCTTTAACACAGCTCACGCGCCTCTCGCGCAGACATGCGCTCGGTGCAATCCAGGAATTCCGCCAGATCAGCCCGGAAGCGCTCGGGGTCGTCGAGCATGATAAAGTGTCCCGCATCGTGGAAGCGGTCGACCCGTGCGTGCGGCACGCCCTGCTGCAGGGGGTGCCACTGCATGGGGTGGACGACGATGTCTTTATCGCCGTACATGCCCATGACCGGGTGCTGGACCTGGCTCAGGAGCGGGCGCAGGTCGGTGCGGCGCAGCGAGGCGATGCTGAGCAGGAACGACTCGAGGGTAGTGCTCGAGATATCGCGGTTCATCATCTCGGACCAGCGCGGGTCGCGCGAATAATAAGGCGCCAGGATTTTGAACCCCAGCTTCAGCGCCCACAGGTTGTGGAACACCACGTAAGCGACCGGGCGGCGGCCAAACAGCTTGAGCAGCAGCGAGAGCGACGAGCCCACGATCGGCGAGCCGATCACCACCACCTTGCGCACGCGCTGGGGGTATTGGATCGCAACCGAGAGGCTGACCGTGCCGCCCATGCTGTGCCCGACCAGCGGGGCGCTCTCGATGCCGAGCTGTTCCATAAACTGGTCGACCAGGCTCACAAAGTCCTGCACGTTGTAGGAATCGCGCTTCTTGCCCGATTCGCCAAACCCCCAGAAGTCGAGCGCATAGGTGCGGTAGCGCTGCCCGAGGTAGGTCATCGTGTCCTGCCACAACCCCCAGGACCCGAGCCAGCCGTGCAGCAGGATCACCGGACGGCCGCGCCCATAGACTTCGTAATGGACAATTCCCTGGTCTGTGGTGAAAGAAGACACGTCGATCTCGCTCCGCCGGGGGCGCAGGCGCGGCGCCCCGGCTCCGTAGGCTTACTTTCCCTTTTCTTTCAATTCCATCTCAGCCAGGATACTGTAGAGCAGCTCGAGCAGCACGTTTTTTACGGATTCTTTGTTGGTGGCAACGCAGGGCAGCAGCTTGAGCTTTGGATCAAGGCGCAGCGCGATGCGCATGTCCTCAAGCTCCCAGGCATCCTCGCGGTCCTGTTTGTTGGCGGTCACCACGTATGGGGTTGGCGCGTATGCCCGGAAGGTTTCCAGGATGGTGCGCGCCTCCCGGAAAGTTTCGGGGCGGGTGCTGTCCACCATGACCACGAACCCCAGCATTCCCTCGGAAAGGATCTCCCACATAAAATCGAAGCGCCTCTGCCCCGGGGTGCCGAACAGGTACAGCACCAGGTCGTCGTCAACGGTGATACGCCCAAAATCCATCGCCACGGTCGTCGTCTCTTTGATGCGCTCGGTGTCCGAAGAGATTTTTCTCTCGGTGGATACGACGTCGATCTCGCTGACCGAGCGGATGAATTCCGTCTTTCCTGCGTTGAAGGGCCCTGTGACCACCATCTTGACCGTTTGCATGAGGCGTTTTCCTCGGGTTTCTCCAGACGATTTCGATCTCTCAAATGGAACGGATGCGCATGATCAGCCGGTTGATGAGCGATTTTTGCTCTTCCGGGCTGGGCTGTGGAACGGTCGGACGGGCGCTGGGCTGCTGCACGGGCGGGCGCGCCGGCCCCTCCGGGCGGATGATCTCGACCAGCCCGGCCTGGAGCAGCCCGTAGATGATGCGCCGGATTTCCAGGTCGGACATCTTGGTGGCGCGGGCGATCTGGCGGATGGTGTTCTTCGGGTTGATATAAGAAACCACCCGCCACTCTTCAACGCTGAGGTTGAAGTTGCGGATGTTTGCGCCGGGCCGCTCGGCAAATTTCAACGACATGTCCAGGTTGGGGATCTCGTCCTGGAGCTGTTCCCACTCGCGCAGGCGGCGCGAGCCTTCGATGATGATGTTTTCCAGACCCACCCGCACGGTGATCTTGTCGTCCGGGGGCAGCAGCTCGTTCTCGAAACGGAACATGCCCTCTACCCAGGTGAAGAGGCGGTTCACGATCCCCACAAAGTACATCTGCAGGCTGTTGATGATATCCTGTTGGGTGATGTAATTGGCGTTTACGAGCAGCAGGCCCAGTTCTTTGTCGCTCATGTTGCCGGCGCGCTCTTTGAGGGCTTTGGATTGGTTTGCGCTGAGGCGGCGCGCCCGGTAGAGCACGGCAACCAGCCCGTTATCTTCCTGGCCAGCCTGTGCGTAAGCCAGCTTGCCATCGCGGAAGCTGACCAGCACCCGCTCGTTGGGCCCCTCCACGATCAACGTGCCGGTCTTGCGCGCCAGGTTGATCAGGTTGAGCAGTTGTGTGATGGTGAAATCGCGCAGGTTGCCCTTGAGTGCCATGGTTGTCTCATTAAATAGCCGTAGAAACCCTGAGTAAAGAGAATTGCTTGAGTGATTATACTTGCAACACAAGCATGCGTCAATTAACCAGGGTGCTTCCCCGCCATACAACTTGGTAAGTATTTTTTTGACGGTTTTTACGCTTTGGCCCCCAATTGCCCCGCTTCAGCGGGCGCTCCGGTCAACGCCGGAGGCGCAGCCGCCGGGCAAAGCGCTCCAGACCTCGATAGTAGGGCATGATGCTCGGGATGTAATGGCGCTCGTCCCTGGCGTGCGGGCCGATCCCGCTCTGCCCCCACACGACCCCCTGCGCGTTGGGCGCAAAGCGGGCGCTCGTGCCGGGCAGCTTGCGCCCGATGACCGGCTCGCCGCCGGATTCCTCGCGCACAGCCTCGAGCAGCTCGAGCAGGCTGGCGTTGTCCGGGTCGCAGGCGATCCCGTTTTCTTTTACGAGTAAATCCAAGACCAGCCCCTGGGCGGCGCAGTAATCCCGCGCCTCGTTCATGAGCCCGTCGAGGTCGTCCTCAGGGATGGGGCGGATCTCCACCCCCAGGACGGCCGTTTCGGGGGTGATGTTGTACACGCCGCTCATGCCGGCCTGTAAGAAGGGAAAGCGGCGCTGCGATTGCCATCCGTCCGGGCTGGAGAGCGTCAGGCGCCGTTTGAAGATTTCATCCAGTTCGTGGCGCGCCCCGATCAACCGCTCCAGCAGGTCGCCTGATTTGGCCGCCCCGGCCGTGCCGGGGTGCAGGCGCGGCCCAAACGCGCTGACCTGAAAGCGCATCACGCCCCGGTTCTGGGTGCAGACCTCGCCCCACAGCTCGTCGCCTCGTTCGCCCGTGCGCTCGCCGGCGATGAAGAGTTCGGGCTGGTAAGACTGTTCGTGCTCCAGCAGTTTCAACACGTGGGGGGTTCCCATTGGCTCGGCCTCGCCGTTTTCCTCATTGCCCACCAGCAGCAGGTTGATCGAGGGCAGGGGCTGCCCGCGGCGGAGCGTGTCCTTCATCCAGACCAGGTAGGTCGCCACGACGGTCTTCATATCGGCCGCGCCGCGCCCCCACAGGTAATCCCCCTCCACCCTGGGGTTGAACTGGCCGTCGTCGGGGTCGGGCAGCACCACGTCGAAATGCCCCGAGAGCATCACCCGGGCGCGCGCCTCGCCCGGAAACGCGATCCACAGCGCCGGGTATTTGGCGCGGTCGTAATACTGCACTTCCAGCCCGCTGTCGCCCGCATAGTCGTAGATGAACGTCGCCGCGCGGCGCACCTCGTCGAGCCGTTCATCCGGGCAGGCGGTCACGGAGGGGATGCGCACCAGCGCCTGCGCCAGCGCCAGGATTTCGCTGGTCTTGTCCGGATACGTCAACTCCACGAACGGCTGGCGGCGCGCGTGGAAGCGGATGGGCGCCTCGCGGTCGAGGTGCGCCTCGTCACGGGCGAGCTGCAACAACTGGCTCAAGCGCGCCGCGTCCGCCTCCAGGAGCGGGTACGCCCCAGCGATGACCTCGATATCTTCCTCCACCTCGGCGACGCGCTTCTCGGCCAGTTCGACCAGCGCCTCGAGCGGCACATCGGTCTCATCGCCGATGCGGGCGCGCAGCCAGCGGCGCAGGGTTTCGGCGCTGTTCTCGCGCTGCCCCGCCGCCATCTGGCGCAGCGGCTCCAGGTCGGCGTCGAGGCCGAGCTCGACGGCCAGGGGCTGCACTTCCTGGAGCGTCCAGGTCAGGAAGTCGCGCATCTGCACCGGCTTGCCGGTGAAGGGGTTCTCGATCTCCGCCTCCAACCCGGCCCGGGACGCCGCCGCTTCGTTGTGGCGGGCGCGCTGGATGTCCTCCTGGTCATAGCGGAAGGCGCGCCCGAACTCGCCGTCGGCGTAGATGCGCAGCATCAGGAGGTGCTTGAGGGTCAGGTTGGCGATATCGAGGTCCATGGGATGCCCGCCGTCGTCGGTGCGCACCTCGACGCGCGTCATGGGCAGGTTGATGCGCGCCATCAGGTTCTGGATTTCGATCTGGTGGGCGGTCTCGCCCACCGGTTGGGCCTCGCCGACCGAGTACAGGCCGCGCGAATACAGGTCGTTGAGCTGCTCGCTGGTGATGGCGATCAGGCGCTCGACCGGCTCGGCAAAGGAGCGCGCCCGCACCGGGGTGTAGTTGTTGTTGCCAAAGCGCACGCCCGAGCGCACCAGCCCGTAGGAGAGGCGCAGGTAATCCTCGTAGGAGCGGTACAGGTCGGGCAGGTCGAGCGCCTCGGGGTTGGGGAAGCTCAAGTTGCGGATCGAATCGAACGGGGTGATCCTGACGCGCGGCTCGCCCTCCACGATCTCCGCCTGGAGCGGGGTGGAGGCGGTGACGGCGATGAAGAGCGCCGCAAAGGCGCGCATCAGGCGGGTGGCGGTGATGTAGAACTGGCTCTTATACTCGTCCAGGTGGCGGTCGCCGCGCTCGGTCGCCGAGAGGTGCATGAAGTCCCAGGCGAAGAGCGGATCGGGCAGCGAGAGGTTGGTGTGCGTGCCCGCCACCGCCAGCCCCTCGCCGTACAGGTCCACGCAGCGCTCCAGGTAGCGGCGCTTGGCCAGGTGCCAGGTGGTGGGGATGCACTCGTAGGCGATGGGCGGGACGAAGGGCAGGTTGCCGTGATAGTGATGGAGCACCTCGCCAAAGGAGCGCCCGGCGCGCTTGAGCGCGTTGATCAGAACCGCCTCGAGCAGCCGCCCTTCATAGACGGCGGCGCGCGGGCTGTAATAGGGGCGCGTCGCCCACTCGATCATCCAATGGAAGACTTCGAGCTGGCTGAATTCGCGCGCCCAGGGCGCCAGGCACTCCGCGCGCAGGTAGTCCACAAAAGACACCTGGCCGGGGCCCAGGCCGACCGTGCGCAATGGTTTGAGCCCCGCGTCCAGCAGGTTCCACTCCAATTCGAACCCGCAGAGCCCGCCCTGCGGGGCGCTGGCGGCGGCGCTCTCCCAGGCCAGGCGGTATTTTTCAGCGAACTGCTCGGGGTTATACATCTTCAGCTCAACGCCTCCAGTCCTTCCAACATGCGCTGGGCGGCGCCCAGCGTGCGCTCGGTGGGCGTGGCATACGAGAAGCGCACCCAGTCCCCGCCGTAGGCGGAGAAGAAGGCCCCCGGCACGATCGCCACGCCGTGCTCTTCAGCCAGGTACTGCCCGAGCGGTTCGCTGTCGGCCCAGCCGCGCCGCCGCAGCCAGGGCGAGACGTCCACGAAGGCGTAGTAGCCTTTGCCCAGGATGTAGGTGAAGCCGTGTTCGTCCAGGAAGGCTTTGAGAACCAGCCGGCTGGCGTTGGTCGGCTCGACGATGGTTCGCGCCGCTTCGGCGTACCCCATCTCATAGGCTGCCATAGCCACCGCCAGCGAGTAGAACGGCGGGATCACGCCGTGCGAGGCGCGCGCCACGATCCACTGGATGACCTGATCGCTGGCGATCAGGTGGCAGTTGCGGATGTTCGAAGCGCCCAGGCTCTTGGTCAGGCCGTCCAGGAACATCAGCCGCTGGCGCTCGGCGGGCTCGAAGAGCTTGAGGAAGGCGTTCAGATCCATCGGCGGTTCGTCGCTGACGTAATGGTACATCCAGTCGAAGAGCACGAAGGCGGCCCCCGCGGCGAGGGCGGCCTTTGCCAGGCTCGCCTGCTCCTCGGCGCTGATCGAGCGCCCGGTCGGGTTGTCGGGCGAGGTGATCACGATCCCGGCGACCTTGCGCCCCGAACGCCCGGCGTACTCGACGCAGGCCCGGATGCGCTCGGGGGTGTAGGCCCAGGCGTCCTGCGGAGCGCCCGGGGCGTAGAGCACGTTCGCCCCCACGCCGTAGGGCCCCCAGTTGTAGGAAATCCAGGGGACGCGCGAGACGATCAGGGCGTCGCCCTGGCGCCCATGACCGAGAGCGAGCATGGCCTGGTAGGCTTTCACCAGCGCGTCGCGCCCGCCGACCGTCGCGGCCACGTTGGCCGGCCCAAACCCCAGGCCGGAGTCGAGCCGCCAGTAGTTTTCGACCACCGAACGGCGGTAAGCCTCCGTGCCAAAGGGCATGTCGTAGGCCGTGCCCTGGCGGAGCTGCAGTTCGGCGGCGCGCTCGAGCAAGCCCGGCGGCACGCCCGGCAGGCTCGCGCCGCC
>JADYYC010000179.1 GCA_020853835.1 Anaerolineales bacterium | reverse complement strand
GATGTGGACTGGGAACTGCACTGGCTCGGGCCGATGAAAGCCTGGCTCGAGCAGGACAGCCTCGGTTAATCACGCCTGCCCGAGCGACCCCACCTGCACGACCTGCCCCTTTTCGAGGTAGACCCGCACAACCCTGGCGGTGAGCGAGGTGGTGGCTTCGTAGTTGATGGTGCCCGCCAGCGCCGCCACTTCCTCGGCCCGGAGGCGCTCACCGCCCTGCTCCCCGATCAACACGGCCTCGTCATCTTGCGCCGCCTGGGGAATGGCGCTCGCGTCCACCACAAACTGGTCCATGCACACCCGCCCGATGATCGGAGCGCGCCGGCCGCGGATCAGCACGGCGCCCCTGTTCGAGAGCGCCCGATGAAACCCATCCCCGTACCCGGTCGAGATCAGCGCCGCCCGCACCGGCTCCTCGGCCACATACGTCCGGCCATAGCTCACGCCGGCGCCGGCTGGCAGAACCCGCACCCGGCTCACCCGGCTCTTGAGGCTCAGCGCGGGCCGGATGGGGAAGACCGGCGCCCACTCGCTCGAAGGGTCCAGCCCGTACATCCCGATCCCGATCCGCACCGCGTCAAAGTGCGCTTCGGGCAGGAGCATGGTCGCGGCGCTGTTAGCCGCATGGACGATCGGAACGTGAAAGCCCGCCCCGTGCGCCCCGGCCAGCGCCTGCTCGAACAGGGCCAGTTGGGCGCGCATGTGCGTCTGGTCAGCCGAATCGGCCGTGGCGAAATGCGTGAATAACCCCTCGATCTCGATCCCTGGCAGGTTGGAGATGGTGTTTAGCAGCCCGATCAGCTCGCCGGGGAGGACACCGTAGCGGCTCATCCCGGTGTCGACCTTGACGTGCACCGGGATCTTATACCCCAGCGCCTCGGCGCGCTGCGAGAGCGCCTGCGCCGCCTCGACCGTCATCAGGCTGGGCGTCAACCGCCATTCCGCCACGAGATCCGCCCCGCCCGGCGGGGTGTAACCCATGAGCAAGATCGGCGCCTGTATCCCGGCTTTGCGCAGCTCCACGCCTTCGATGGCCCGGCTTACTGCCAGCCTCTCAGCCCCGGCGCTCAACGCAGCCCTGGCGACTGGAACGGCCCCATGTCCATACGCATTGGCTTTGACGACGGCCATGAGGCGCACGTTCTCACCGCAATGGCGTTGATACGCCCTCACGTTGTGACCGATTGCATCCAGGTCGATCTCCGCCCAGGTCAGATAGCTCTCCTGCATATTCCCTCCCAAATTAACGACGAGCACCCACCTGCAACGGCGGCTGCTCGTCTCTTTGCAATCGCTTTTTTCCGTTTTTAACCGCCCAGATAGGCTTCCATCACCTGTGGATTGCCCAGCAGTTCGCTGCCAGTTCCGCTTAACGTGATTGCGCCGGTCTCGAGCACGTAGCCGCGCGATGCAACCCTGAGGGCCATGTTGGCGTTCTGCTCCACCAGCAGGACGGTCGTGCCGCTCTGGTTGATCTCTTGCAGCACCCTGAAGATCTCGCGCACCAGCACCGGCGCCAGCCCCATCGAGGGTTCGTCCAGCAGCATCATCTGGCCGCGGCTCATCAGGGCGCGTCCCACCGCCAGCATTTGCTGCTCGCCACCGGAGAGGGTTCCGCTGAGCTGGTTCAGGCGTTCTTTGAGCCTTGGGAAGATGCTAAACACGCGCTCGTAGTCTCGGTTGACTTCGGGCTTGTCCTTGCGCTGCCAGGTTGCCAGCTTGAGGTTCTCGAACACGGTCAGGCTGCCAAAAATCCCGCGGCCTTCAGGCACCTGTGCGATGCCCAAGCCCACGATTTTCGCCGCGTCAACCCCGCGCAAATCCCGGCCCCTGTACGAAATACTGCCCTTGTAAGGGATAAGTCCAGATATGCCGCGCAGCGTGGAGGATTTTCCTGCTCCGTTCGAGCCAATCAGCGTTACGATCTCGCCTTCGCGAACCTCGAAAGAAATGCCGCGCACGGCCTGGATATTCCCGTAGGAGATGACCAGGTTCTCCACCAACAGCAAAGGATGGTTGTTCTCGCTCACAGCTCACCTCCTTCGCCCAGATATGCTTCCATCACCTTGGGGTTGTGCTGGATCTCTATCGGGAAGCCTTCGGCGATGGTCGCCCCAAAATCCAGCACCTTGATCCGCTCACAGATGTTCATGACCAGTCGCATCTGATGCTCGATCAGGATGATGGTCAGGTCAAACTGCCGGCGGATCCACTGGATGAACTCCATCAGTTGCACGATCTCGTTAGGGTTGATGCCCGCGGCTGGCTCGTCAAGCAGCAGCAGCTTGGGTTTGGTGGCCATCGCCCGCGCGATCTCGAGCCGGCGCTGCAAGCCATACGGCAGGTTCTTCGAGGCTTCGTCGGCGAAGTTGTCCATCTGGAAGACCGCCAGCAGGTCCATGGCCGTGTCGATATCCTTTTGCTCGGCGCTGTTGAACCTCCCTGCGTGCAGCAGCGCCTCCAACGGATTGTAGTTGGTCTGGGAATATGCTGCGATGCGCACGTTGTTCAGCACACTCAACTCTTTGAAGAGCCGGATGTTTTGAAAGGTGCGCGCAATCCCCAGCGTGGTGATCTCGTTTGGCTTCCTGCCCACCAGTTCTTGTCCTTCAAACTGGATGCTGCCCTGGGTGGCCTTGTAGACGCCCGTGATCAGGTTGAACACCGTTGTCTTGCCGGCGCCGTTCGGACCGATAATCCCGATCAGCTCGCCCTTTTGCACCTCCAGGTTGAAATCGGATACGGCGCACAGCCCGCCAAAATAATGGGTCACGTGCTTAGCTTGCAGGAGCATCGGACACCTCCCGCTTTTCACGCCAGACCTTGCTCGCAAACAACTCGTACCCAGGGATGAACCAGCGGAACTCGCGCAATCCCATGATGCCGCGCGGCCGGTAAAGCATCAGGAAGATCAACAGCAGCGGCATCAGTACGAACCGGAAATAACCCAGCGGGCGCAGGACCTCCAGCAGGATCGTGAAGATGGTCGCCCCCAGGATCGAGCCAGCGATCGAGCCGATCCCTCCCAGGTAGACCATGATCAGGATATCGGTTGACTTCAGGATGTCGAACACGCGCGGGCTGATGAACTGCAGCAGGTGGGCAAACAGCGCCCCCGCAACCCCGGCAAAAAACGATGAAACCATAAAGCCTATCAACTTGACCTGCCGGGTGTTGACGCTCATCAAATCGCTGGCGATCTCATCCTCGCGGATCGAGAGCACCCCGCGTCCAAAGTTCGAGTACACCAGGTTGCGCATCATCCACACCGCCAACACCATGCATCCGAACACCCAGGGCATTGTGGTCAGCTTTGGGATCCCCGGAATGCCGCGCGGCCCGCCGATGGCGTCGATGTTTTCGATCACCGACTTTACGATCATGTTGAACGCCAGCGTCACGATCGCCAGGTAATCGCCGCGCGTCCTGAACGATGGCACCGCTACGATCAACCCGATCAGCGCCGCCGCAGCGCCGCCAGCCAGGATGGATAGCGGGAAGAGCCAGGCGGCCAGGTTAGCCGGGATGACCCGCATCGAGAGCAAGGCGCTGACGTAGGCTCCCACCGCCATGAACCCGGCATGCCCCACCGAGAACTCGCCCATGAAGCCGTTCACCAGGTTCAGGCTGGTTGCCAGGATGATGTTGATCCCCACATACATCATTACCAACTGGACGTAGGGGTTGATCAGGCCAAAGCGCGGGATCAAAAACGAAAGCGCAAAACCAATAACAAGGAGTACGGTTAAAAGCCAACGCCGGCTCACGATCGCTTCCCAGCCAGCAGAGATCCGGTCACGCCATGTGTGAGGTGTTGCAGATTGGTTGGTCATGTTCTACACCTTCTGTGGGCGCGGCTGGCCCAGGATGCCGTATGGGCGGAAAATCAATAAAACCAACAGCAGCGTGAACGCGACGAAATCTCGGTATGTGGATGGAAAGAAAGCCACCACCATGATCTCGACCGCTCCCAGGATGAATCCGCCGATCATCGCCCCGCGGATATTGCCAATCCCGCCCACCACTGCTGAGATAAATGCCTTCCACCCAATCAGCACGCCCATATAGGGGTCGATCACCGGAAAAGCCTGGCTGTACATCACGCCCGCGGCGGCTCCGAGACTGGTGCCAAGCGCAAACGTGACCGAGATAATCAGGTTTAGCGGCACTCCCATCAAGGGGACGATCACTTTATCCCAGGAGATCGCCCGCATCGCCATCCCAACCATAGTGCGCCGGACGATAAAGTCCAGCAGCAGCATCAACCCGATCGAGAGACAGATGATGATCACTTGCAGCAGTGAGATCGTCACACCGCCAATCGTCCAGGTGATGTTCGGCAGCAGGGTCGGCACGGATTGCGGGTAGGGAAAAATCACGAGCATGACGCTCTCGAGTAAGATCCCTACCCCAAGCGCGGTGATCACGGCGGACACGCGCGGCGCCTGGCGCAGCGGACGGTAGGCAACCCGTTCGATCGCCACCCCCAGCAGCGCCACCCCGATCATGGAGATCAGCAGCGTCGGGATAAATGACAATTTCAAAAAGGTTGCAACTATAAAACAGAAAAACGCTCCTACCATGAACAAGTCGCCGTGGGCGAAGTTGATCATCGTCAGAATGCCATAAACCATCGTGTAGCCCAGGGCGATCAAGGCATAGATGCTTCCCAGTTGGAGCGCATTTAAAGATTGTTGGAGGATATAGTCCATAGGGCTGCCCTTTCGTTGAAATCCATGGAGTTTGACCGGCAGACATTGCTGCGATTCAGGGGCGGCCAGGTCGGCCGCCCCTGTCTTTCAAAGGCCAAATCCCATTGATCTTCTTTCTGGTCAATTATGGGTTGGCATTCGCATAGAATACGAAGGAATCGCCCTTTACTTGTAAGATCACAGCGCTTTTGATCGGGTCGCCAGAGCCTTCTTCGAATTTCATCGTTCCGGTCACCCCGTCAAACTTAGGGATCGTCGCCATCGCGTCGCGCACAGCCTGGCGGTCGACCTTGCCGGCGGTCTGCAGCGCCTGCCACAGCAATCCGAACGCATCGTAAGTTAATGCGGCTACGTCATCGGGGGTGCTGCCATATTTTGCCTTGTAGGCCTCGATGAATTTCACCGCCTCGGGCGAGGCGTTGTCAGGCGCGTAGTGCGTGCTGAAGAAGTACCCTTCGCAGTCTGAGCCGCACAGCGTGATCAGCTCGCCGCTACCCCACGAGTCGCTCCCCAGGAATGGGACTGTGATGCCGAGCCGGTGAGCCTGCTGGATTTGCAGCGGCACTTCGCTGTAGTAATTGGGCAGGAAGACCACGTCCGGGTCTGTTTCTTTTATCTTTGTCAGTTGGGCGTTGAAATCTTTATCACCGGTCGTGTAGGTCTCAAATGCCACGACCTGTCCGCCGATCTCTTCAAAGGTCTGTTTGAAGAACTCGGCAATGCCCTTGTTGTAGTCTGAGGCCACGTCGTAAAGCACAGCGGCCTTCTTCGCGCCCAGGTTTTCCATGGCGAATTTCGCCACAACCCGCCCCTGGAAGGGGTCGATGAAGCACGCCCGGAACACGTATTTCTTTGGCGTGTCGGTATCGCCAACCAGGGTCGTCCTGGGGTTGGTCGACCAGGGCGAAATCAACATAACCTTCTCGCTCTCGGCGATTTCGGCTGCGGGGATTGCGTAGCGGCTGGCGTTCGGGCCGATGATTGCCACCACATTGTTCTGGGTGATCAGCTTCTGAGCCGCGGATGCGGATTGATCCGCCTTACCTGCATTGTCTTCGATGATGAGTTGGATCTGATATTTTTTGCCCCCTACCTCGAGGCCGCCAGCATTGTTGATATTTGCCACGGCCATCTCGGCTGCGTTCTTGAATGATGCGCCCACTGCAGGGATGTCTCCCGTGAGCTCGCCAATGCCGCCTACCTTTATCACATTTCCGCCGCCAGCGCCGGCGCAGGCGGATACCAGAAAACTAGCGATAATCAGCAGGCTAAAAAGTAGCAATCCTTTCTTCATGGTTCTCTCCTTTGAAATCCTTGGCAAAACATGTGCAATCTACCAGGTTGAGATAAGACAACCTCTGGCCAATGAGCAGCGCTTCACCTCCTTTCAGATTGAACCAAAAAAACGGCTTATCTACCTCCTGTCATAATGAAAATTGTTTTACACGAGTATGGCGAAAACAAGTCTAATGCCTATTGTCGCAAATTCTAATAGGTCTGTCAATGACTTTTTTCCCCTTCCGATAGGATACTCGTCATCAGATGGTGCTTGCCCGCCCGCGTTCAATGCCGCCCGGCGTCATGCCGGAAGCTCGTATAACTCGACCATCACGCCATTGGCGCTTTTGGGGTGGATAAAAGCATAGCGCTTGCCGCCCGAGCCGGTCACGGGCGTCTCGTTAATGAGCTGGACGCCGTGTTGTTTTAGATTCTCCAGCATTCCCTCGATATCATCCACTTCCAGGCAGATGTGGTGCATGCCTGGACCGCGCTTTTCGAGGTAACGGCTCAGCCCGGAATCATCCGTGGTCGGTTTTACCAGCTCGATTTCGCTCGTGCCCACCGGTAGAAACGCCACCATCGACTTTTCTGCCGCCACGTCCTCAAGGTGCGACATCTGTATCCCCAGGCCGTCCCGCCAGAACGCCAGCGTCTTCTCCAGGTCGTCCACCAGGACCGCTACATGATCGATTCGCTTCACAACTGCCATATCTCTCTCCCGGTTCAAATCCACGTTGAAGGTTCGTATTCGCCCCACAGCCCGCGCAGCACCCCGCAGATCTCGCCCAACGTGATCTGGCGCTCGACGCATTCGATAAAAACTGGCATCAGGTTGTCGCGGCCGCGGGCGCTGTTCTCCAGCGTGCTTAAAAGCTCGCTCACCTTTGCCGCGTCCCGCTTGCTGCGCAGGTCGCCCAGGCGCCGGCGCTGGCCTTCCTCGATTGCTGGATCGACTTTCAAGCGCTCCATCTCAATCTTCTCGTCTACCTGGAACGCGTTGACGCCCACGATGATCTCCTCTCCCCGCTCGACCCCACGCTGAAAGGCGTAGGCCGCTTCCTGGATCTCACCCTGGATGTAGCCGTTCTCGATCGCGGCCAGCGCGCCGCCCTGGTCGTCGATCTTGCGGATGTATTCTTCAGCTTTGCGTTCGATCTCGTCTGTCAGGTACTCCAGGAGGTACGAGCCAGCCAATGGATCGATCGAATCGGCCACGCCCGATTCATGCGCGATGATCTGCTGAGTGCGCAGCGCCACGCGCACCGCCCGCTCGGTCGGCAGCCAGAGCGCTTCATCCATCGAGTTGGTGTGCAGCGACTGGGTGCCGCCCATCACCGCCGCCAGCGCCTGCAGCGCCACCCGCACGACGTTGTTTTCGGGCTGCTGTGCGGTGAGGGTCGATCCGGCCGTCTGGGTGTGGAAGCGCAGCATCCACGAGCGCGGGTCTTGCGCTTTGAAACGCTCGCGCATGATGCGCGCCCACATCCGCCGCGCCGCCCGGAACTTGGCCACCTCCTCGAGGAAGTTATTATGCGCGTTGAAGAAAAAGGATAGCTGGCTGGCAAAACTGTCCACGTCCAGCCCGGCTTCGATCGCCGCCTGCACATAGGCGATCCCGTTTGCCAGGGTGAAAGCCGCCTCCTGCGCCGCGGTCGAGCCTGCCTCGCGGATGTGATAACCCGAGATGCTGATCGTGTTCCAATGCGGCACCTCCGTCTGGCAGTAGCGGAAGACGTCGGTG
>JADYYC010000178.1 GCA_020853835.1 Anaerolineales bacterium | reverse complement strand
GCAGGCTGGCCGCTTTGGTGCGCAGGTCTCCTACGACCAGCAGCCCCGCGGCAGACCATACCACTGCCAGAATAACAACCGCTGCAACAATCGTGTTCGTGGAAATTCGATGTTTTTGCCGTTCCAATGGATAGTTTCCTGACATGTAGATTTTATCGCAAATGGATATCAACTGTGGCTGGTTTTCTTGGTCGAGTTGTCTTTCGAAATGGTGCAAGAATCTTACCAGAGAGGTTATCCATTGGCTCGGTCTGTGCCAGCAAGGCTCAGGGCGCCCCCGTTGTGTCGGTCGGCAATGGGGGCGGGGCATCTGTGTTGGTCGGCGGAGGCGGCGGCGATGTGTTTGTCGGCGGTGGCGGCGAGGTATTTGTCGGAGGAGGCGGTGAGGTGTTCGTTGGCGGGGGAGGCAGGGTCCATGTGACCGTTGGCGGGATGACTGGCGTATACGTGCTAGGAGGCGCGAAGGTGGGCGGTGGGGTAAAGCTGGGCAGAACAATCGGCGGGCGCGTCCACGTGGGAACCGCCGTATAGACCGGATAGCGCGGCAGGAGGATTCTGTCCCCAACCCGAATGAGCGTATTGCTCCCCATGCAATTGGCGGTTTGGATGGCGGGCACGGTTGAACCCACCGCAAGACTCAAACCGTACAACGTATCACCGGCACGGACAATGTACGTTACCCAGCCTGCCGGAGGATTACATGCAACGGCGGGTTTTGTCGGTGCGCGGTGGGTGGCGACAAGCGTGGACGTTTCGGCCGGGGAGGATGCGGTTGGCGTATCCGGCATTTTGGGAAGGTTCAATGTCATGCCGGGCAGGAGAATGGGATCGGTCAAGGACAGGCAATTCGCTTGTTTCAGCTCGGCTTCGCTGATCCCATGCCGGGTAGCAAGGTCTGCCAGCGTATCCCCTGCGCGAACCTCGTAGGTTATCCAGCCAGTCACCGGAGGGCAGGCTGGCGTAGGCGTCACCGCGACCGGGGTCGCGGTGATGATGCGTGTTTTTACGACCGGCGTGGCGTTTGGGTTATTTAGAGCTTGCGTTTCCTCATACAGGATTTCATATACCAGTTCCGTCTCAGCCGGGCCCGGAACGCTGGCGCCGATCAGTCCCGTCTCGGCCAAAGCCAGGAAAAGGCTGCCAGCAATTAACCCGGCAAACAGCAGCGCTGATAATATCCCGGCTAAGAACTGGCTGCCGCCTCTCATCTATGGATTATTCTCCTCGACAGGATGGCCGTCCCGCTCGGGAACCGCGGGCAGCAAAATGCTGAACACCGAGCCATGTTCCGCATCGCTATCCACCCAGGTGCGCCCGCCGAGCATCTCGACCAGGGTTTTGATCCGTAGAAAATCAACCCCGCTGCTGCCAAGCCCCCGGATCTGATACGGCCCTGGTTTTGGGTTGAACACCAGGGGCAGATCCGCGACGGGTATGCCCGGGCCTTTATCTGAGATCTGGATCAGGACGTAAGCCTTTTCCTGATTGCTGCCTTCCAGCCAGGCATTCACACCCACTTCGCCGCCCTCAGGGTTCGCTGTAGCAGCGTTACGCAGGAGCTGGGTAATAATTTTACGCAGGGCTTCACGATCCGACTGGATGAGGAGCGGTTTTTCGGGCAGACGTGTCCTCAGCACCAGGTGACGAAGCTGGAACAAGCCATCCGTTTCTCTCAACGAATCGTTGATAATCGAACGGATATCGATTTCTTGAAAATCGACACGGGTCGGGTCAGACTCGGACATCGATACCTGAAGAAGTTCATCAAGCAGGCGCCCAAACCTCCTGGTCGATAATTTAATCCGGTCCAGAAATTTCCGCTGATTCGAGCCCAAGATCCCGGTAGATTCACCCAGCAACAGATCGGTGTATCCGATAATGGACGACAGCGGCTGGCGCAGTTCCTCCGCCAGCGAAACAATGTTATCCAGTTGCGGGCTGGATAAATCGGTGTGAGAAGGTGAAAACTCGAGGGTTGTCAAACGGGCCTCAGCTTCGGCGACCGCCGTTCGCAGCAATGAAATCTCTTCCAGAGCAAGTCGCAGCTCGCCGGTGAGCGGGCCAACCTTCTTCCCCGCGCTTTCCTGAGCCTGCTTGAGGCGATCCCACAGACGCTCATTTTCTTCGTTGAGCTCGTCCATTTTCTGTTGAAAAAGCGCGTGCTCGCCAATCACGGTGGTCATCTGCACTAGCTGCGCCCGATCTTGCTCCGAACGCTCCTGAAGCGCAGCAAGCTGGTCGCGCAGTTTTCTTTCTTCCAGGTAAACCAGTTGAGCCTGATCCTGGACACGCCTGGCAGCCTGGCGGGTATTCTCAAGCTCATGCTGCATCTCGTTCGCGTGCAGGGTTTTTTGCAAAAATTGAACCAGGAATTTCGCCAGTCCACCGATCATCGACTGCTCGTCGGCGCTCCAATCATTCTGTCCGTTGGTTGAGACCAGTATCGCCGATTGGAGCGGTACGCCTTCGGGCGTGAGCACCGGCACAAACAACATCGCGCCATCCTGCTCAAGTCCGTACAAACGGCCCAGGCTCAACCGGTCGGGCGAGGCGCTCGAGGCGGGCAGCCGGCGTATCCGGCCCATTTTTGTGCAGGAGGAGAGGATAGGAAATGAGCGCCCATCCACCACGGACGATTCCATGTACCTCCCGGCAGATTTGTCCAGCCCGCAAAGAATATGCATATTGCCGTTCCCGTCCGGCGGGGAAACGAGAAAAACATGGTCGGCTTTGCCGGCCTGAGCCAGTATCGATACCAATCTCCGGCAGACCTGCCGCGGTTCAGTCTCCTCGATGAGGCTGAAAAGCATCGCAAACAGCTGGTAGTCTTCCACCTGGCTCTGATCATGACCGCTTTCTATAGACGAGTCACCCTCGCCAGTCAGCGCTTGACCTTCGGCAGCCTGATCCTCGATGAGGCCGAGGGTGCTTTCCGACAAGCCGGATCGCTGCGGGATCAGAAGCAAGAATGGGAACGCCGCCATCTGAAACAGGCGCAGCGCGTAGGGATAATCGCCCGGGTAAGGGAGCAGGAGAAGGTGGGCAGCGTGACCCGCCGTCAACAATAGCAGCATCGCAAGCCCATTCCCCATCCCAACTGGGCGATCGACCAGCAACAGCAACAGCCCAATCCCGATCAAAATCAACGCGGCGATTTGAAAATTCAGATCGATGGCCGAACCATTCAGGGGCGCGTCGGATATCCCAAGCTCTGCGCTGACCCTCAACCACCACAACGCGCCAAAGAAGCTGCCAATCAAGGCCAGAAACCCAACGATCATCGAGGCGGCGTCTGCGCCAGGATTGCTCATCGGGAAACACCACAACCAGATGATTGCGACCAGCATCACTAAAGTAACGCCCCGATCCAGCAGAGGCAGCCAGAGTTCGCCATCGATCAGTCCCTGCCAGGCCAGGCCCGAGCAGATAAACAACCCAACTTGAACGATGAGCAAGAACGATAGCCCGAGGATCTCACGACGTCTGGCCTTAGAGGGCGCGCGGCTGCGTTGAGCCAGGCTGATCTGCAAGGCGCCGGCAATCGAAAACGCCAGCACCAGGTGGTACGTCATACTACCTGCTTCGGTGGAAAGTAACGCGATGATTTGTTCAAAAAGCCAGGCCATATCTCATTGTCTCTTAATTTTTAATTATAGCACGGCCGTTCCGCTTCGAGTCTAGAGTGTGCAGGCAAAAGATGTCAGATAGCCAGGGGGAGAGTTGAGCGGCGTGCGCACAAAGAGCGCCACTCACCACTGAGCCAGGCAGCCCGGGCTTTTGCGGTTTTTACTGCACCTTCGACGATCCATTGATCACCGGGCAGGTTGTGGCGCTGGGTGACAATCTGTTTGCAAGCGCTTTT
>JADYYC010000177.1 GCA_020853835.1 Anaerolineales bacterium | reverse complement strand
GGGCTGCTCGATTGGTTAAATCCTCAAATCCGAAAGAACTTCGGCTACACCGCCGAGATCTGGCGCAAAGCGGCTGCTTCGGTGTTTGGTCCGATCGGAAAGCCCGGCTGGATGCACGCATCGCCGCCGGCTGGCCTGAACTCGGATGATCAGAAGCCGGGTGAAGATGGCAGGCAGGGACTGCACGGCATTCCCGAACTGGCTGGCAGGCTGGGCTATTTCAATTTGCACGGCAAGGTCGACGCAACCGAGTGGTTTGGTCACCGCGATTCCCTGCGCGCCTCAAATCAACCGGATTTTCCGGTGGCGCTCCGCCCCGAAGATATCCGTCCCGGAAAGCGGCCCGCTCTCTTTCCACGCCTGGTGTTCAGCGAAGCCTGCTATGGGATGCACATCCACGGGCGTTCGCTGGATGAAGCTATTGCGCTGAAGTTCCTCGCGGCGGGAAGCCTGGCGGTAGTGGGGTCGACGAGCATGGCTTATGGTTCGATCTCGGCCAGGCCGATGGTCGCGGCGGACTTGCTCGGTCACACCTTCTGGCGATTCCTGAAAGACGGCATGCCCGCTGGCGAGGCGCTGCGCCAGGCGAAGATCCACCTCGCACGCGAGATGGACTGCCGTCAGGGTTATCTGGACAGCGAGGATCAGAAGACGTTGATCTCCTTCGTGCTGTACGGCGACCCGCTGGCAGAGCCGCTCCAAAAGGAGCGCGACCCGAAGACCATGCGCTACCGGGCAAACCCCCTGGCGGAAATCCGCACGATCAGCGATTCGGTTGAGATGGGCGAGAATTCCGGTCCGGTGCCGCTGGAAGTGATGGACGGCGTCCGCCGGGCGGTGGCGAAATACCTGCCCGGCATGTCGGATGCCAGGCTTGCCTACACCTGCGAACCAGAGCCGGAAGATTGCCAGAGCGGCGCCAGCCCGGCCGCCCTGAGTGAAGGCGCGGCAGAAGCGCCAGGCGATTCGTGCGACAAACCCGTCCGGAAGGGCTCTCATGACGACCGGGCGTTCCGAAACCTGGTCACGCTGAGCAAGAAGATCACCTCCTCGGGCGAAGTCCACACCCAGATCGCCCGGCTGCGGCTGGACGAGCAGGGAAAGCTGGTCAAGCTGGTCGTCTCGCGCTGAGCCGGCCCCCAAACGCATGAGAATTCGCTAATCCCTTTCCCTAAAAACCCAATTTACTCTTGTGGTATCATAGCGCACGCATGGAGCAATTGTGAGAACGCGCGGCGCATTTTCTGCTTTGCGTTTTATTTCACTGGGGTTGTTGCTGGGTTCCATTATCCTGGCGGCGACACAGTTGGTGCGCTTCAGCCGGGTGCGCTCTTACCTGCCCGCGGGTCTCATCGTTGCCAGCGTTCCGGTCGGGGGATTGGACCGCCAACAGGCGGCCGAGCGGCTCATCGAAATCTATTCCGCGCCGGTGCTGATCCACTATAACGGCGCTTCTATGTTGTTGCAGCCCTCTGTGGTCGATTTCAACCTGGATATCGAGAACATGCTGGCGCTGGCGAACCTCGAGCGCACTCAGAAACAGTTCTGGGAAGATTTTTGGGATTACCTGTGGGGACGCACGGAGTTCCCCACCCAGATCCCGCTGCGGGCAACTTTTTCGGAGGACAGGCTGAGAGCCTACCTCGTGGATATCGCTGCCCGCTACGACCAGCCCTCACAACCGGCGATGCCGATCCCAGGCTCGCCAAATTTTGACCCAGGGAAGCCGGGCGAGGCGCTCGACATCGATGCCGCCATGCCGCAGATCGAAGCCGCGCTTTATTCGCTCGATGACCGCGAGGCCGAGTTGCCGATCGGCCGCCTGGAACCCACCCGGCCATCGTTCGAAAACCTTGAACTGCTGCTTAAACAGACGGTGCAAGTGGCCGGGTTTGACGGCCTGGCGGGGGTCTACCTGCTCGATTTGAACTCCCGCAAAGAGATACACTTTGCCTATCAAAACGAGGAAGATGTATCGGTTGAGCCGGATATCGCTTTCACCGCCTCGAGCATCATCAAGGTCCCCATTATGGTGTCCGTCTTTCGGCGTCTGGATGACCAGAATGACCCTGAGACGATGAAGCTGCTTGAAGACATGATCACGCTCTCGGGGAATGAGGCGGCGGACTGGCTCATGGAGCGCGTGATCGAACCGGTGCGCGCCCCCCTGGACGTGACCGAGGACATGCAGGCGCTGGGGCTCAAAAACACCTTCCTGGCTGGGTACTTCACCTTTGGCTCGCCGCTGCTGGCGATCATCAACACGCCGGCCAACTCGCGCACGGATGTCTCCACCGACCCCGACCCCTACAGCCAGACGACCCCCTCCGACATCGGGATGCTCCTGGACGACATCTATGAATGCGCCAAGACCGGCGGTGGCACGCTCCCGGCGGTCTTTCCGGGCGAGATCACCCAGGCCGAATGCCAGGCTATGAACAACTACCTCATCCGCAACCGTTTGCCGGTGCTGCTGACCGCCGGCCTGCCGGAGGCGACCCCGATCGCGCACAAGCACGGCTGGGTTACGGTCAACGGGGTGATCAACACCATCGGCGATGCGGGGATCATCTACTCGCCGGGCGGGGACTACATCCTGGTCGTCTTCCTTTACCACCCCACCCAGTTGATATGGGATTCGGCTTCGGCGCTGATCGCCCAGCTTTCGCAAGCGGTTTACAACTTCTACAACATCCCCCAGCCTTGACCCGAACGGTCGCCTGAAACAATCCTCCGCGCCTCCCCTGGCATACGGTATAATTCACGCGCCGCCCCCGTAGCTCAATGGACAGAGCGCCTGACTTCGGATCAGACGGTTGTGGGTTCGAATCCCGCCGGGGGCGCCAGAATTGGGGGTATTGGCTCGATCGTAATTCATCATCCTTCGTGAAATTACCCAAAAGTATTACCCCGAATGATTTTTCGGGTATTTGTTTATTCCCCCTTTGCCATCGGGGTCGCATCGTTCAGGGGGGCAGAAGACTATCCTGTTCGCTCCCCATAAATTAGACGAACTTACGTTGCCACGATCAAGTTCCTTGTTTATATTATTCACGAAAAGAAATGGCTTTACCAAAAAAACAAATTTTACATATTTCTCAATACAGGGCACAAATGAGCGAAAAAGAAATCCTCGACCTTATTACCTCGGACACCTCCTATCGGGTTGTATACTATAAAATTTTGCAGCTTTGTGGGGAGGCGATCTCTGACCTGGATTTGTTATCCCAATTAAAAGCCTTTCCTGAGATGAAAAACGCAGTGGTTGAGCCATATCAACTCATAAGGGGGTTAGCAGAAGTTGGCGCGATTGCACGGATGTCGGAAGATCCACACAGTAATACATGGAAGATCACCGACGATGGTCAAAAAGTAAAGACAAGGGAGGCGCCAGAAAACAGGATACTGGATCTCTTTGTTCAAGAACCCGACTACATCAAGATATATATGCAGGTTATAAATTTCTGTCGCGCCCCTAGAAAACGACAAGAAATCGAGACGAATTTGAACGGGCTCTTAAAGGAGTTGAAAGGAGTGATTTATCCACAATACTTCATCGTTAATTTGGAAAGCATTGGCGCAATAGAATGGGTTGATAGCCATTGGCAGACCACTCAAGCGGGTCAATCAGCGAGCTCATTCTACAACTAATCTATTTTGAGGTTCAAGAGTTCAATCGAATCTGTAATCGATATTGGAGGGATTATGGATAATCATACAGTCTCAAGGCGCTCTTTTCTGAAGATCGGTGGCGTGGGCCTTTCAGCTTTGTGCATGTCCAGTCAATTTAAGCTGGAAGGATTGGCACGGGTTCAATCTCCCAAGCAGGCATCTGATACGGAGATTGTAAAAACACACTGCGCGTTCTGCTATGCCTTTTGTGGCCTTGACATCCATGTGAAGGATGGGAAGATCATCAAGGTGGAAGGAAACAAAGATGCTCCACACACGCAGGGTAAGTTGTGCTGTCCGAAGGGTGCATCGCTTGCTCAGTTTGTATATAACCCTAACCGCCTGAAATACCCCTTGAAAAGGGTGGGCAAACGTGGGGAAGGCAAATGGCAACGTATTAGCTGGGACGAAGCCTATGACTTCATCATCACAAAACTTCAAGAAATCAAGGACAAATATGGCCCTGAAGCATTGGCCATGTACCGCGGAACCGGCGTTTATTCGCACTATCTCATCCATCTCCGCCTGTTCGATCTTTACGGCACTCCAAATACCCTGGGTCCGCACCACGTTTGTTGGTGGCCACGCCTTTCCGGAGATTTCACAACCTTTGGCACGCCACCGCCGTTTATCACCAATGATTTCACCAACCCCGATGTAGATTTTGCGAACTGCGTTGTCCTCTGGGGGGTGAATTCTCTTTGGGGCGGCGATCATTCTGGGTCGGACAAGTACGGCTTGTTAGATGCAGCTGAACGTGGCGCGAAGTTGATTGTCATCGACCCCAACTTTATTCCCATGGGCAGTAAAGCAGACCTCTGGTTGCCGATTCGTCCAGGCACAGATGGCGCGTTAGTTTACGCGTGGATCAATGTGATCATCAGCGAAAAGCTTTACGATGATAATTTCCTGCGCACCTGGTCAAACGGCCCATTCCTGGTAAGGCCTGACACCAGGTTCCTGTTGCGTGAGAGCGACCTCGTGGAGGGGGGTTCCGAACATCGCTTCATGGTTTGGGATGAGAATTCCAACAGCCTGAAGTACTGGGACGTCACGCCTCTTGGCGAACCTTTTGCTCCATTCTGCTTCCAACCGCCCAGCGTGCTGGAATGGGAAAGCCAGGGTATCCAACCTGAGCTCATTGGCTCCCATACGGTTACACTGGTCGACGGAACTGAAATCGAATGCAAGACTGCCATGCAGATGCTTTGGGACAGTGTGAAGGAATGGACGCCCGAAAAAGCGGCTGAGGTAACCTGGCTGCCGGCGGACAAAATCCTCGAAAGCGCCCGGATATACGCCACCACCAAACCAGCTGCCTTACATACCGGCGTTGCCATGGATCAGAGCACAAATTCCACGGCAGTTAACCGAGGTATCAGCATCTTGCGCGCTATTACCGGCAACTTTGACGAGAAGGGCGGCTCGATATACTACATGCACCTGGGTTATGGTATCGACAGGCCGAACTTGCTCGAGTTCGAACAGTACATGAAGAAAATCGGCCTGATGGAGCATCCGGTCAGCGGTCACATGGGTGGCGCCGAGGCGGTCTATGATGCGATGAGGACCGGGAAACCCTATCCGGTGCGAGCCTTGATGACCTGGATTACCAACCCATTGGTGCTCTATCCCGACTCAAATAATAAATACCAATCACTAAAAAACCTGGATTTCTACTGGGCGCAGGATGTTGTCATGACACCCAGCGCCGAAATGGCCGATATCGTGCTTCCGGCGAGCACCTGGACCGAGCGTTACGATTTCTCGAGTTACACCCACCTGCAGACCCATGGCCGTACAATCTACCTGTTGTGGCAGCCATCGATTAAACCGCTGTGGGAATCAAAGCCCGATAATGAGATCTTCGGCGAAGTCATGCACCGGATGGGATTTGGCGAATATTGGCCCTGGAAAAACAATGAAGAAATTTACATGGACCACATCTCCGGCCTCGAGAACAAGGAAGAGTTGTTTGCCAAGGGTTTCATCACCGTAGACAATGTCTATCGCAAATATGAAAAAGGAATATTGAGACCCGATCAGAAGCCAGGGCTAAACACTCCTACTGGAAAGGTTGAAATTTACTCGGAACGTGTTTGGTTGAACAACTCCCTCGATGTTGGGAATGTCCCGAACTATGAGCCGCTGGTTGGAAAGTATGTTGAACCGGCCGAAAGTCCCTACAGCACACCGGAACTGGCCAAGCAATACCCCCTTGTTTTGACCACTGGTTCACGCCTGCCACATTACTTTCACTCGCAGTTACGCAGCGTTCCCTGGATGCGCGAACTATATCCCGTAGCGAAGGTGATGATCAACCCCAAGACGGTCGAAGATTACAACCTGGGCATCCAGAATGACGATTGGGTTTGGGTGGAAAACCAGCGCGGGCGCATTCGCTTGAAGGCTGAAGTTACAGAGGCAATACCCCCCGGCATTGTAAACACACCGCAGGATAGCTGGTGGTTCCCGGAATTACCTGAAGCCGACCCCAGTTTGCTTGGATGGAACGTGTCAAACGCCAATATCTTGACCAGCGATGTCGCAAGAGACCCGATGATCGGCAGCACGCAGCTGAAAGGCCTGCTGTGTAAAGTATACAAGGCCGAAGAAGGAGCTCCTCAGGGCGTCTGGCAAGAACCGAAACAATTCAAGGCATGGCTGCCTGAGAATTCAGGAGGTAAGTGATGAAGAAGCCCGCAATACTCATCGATTTGGATCGCTGTGTCGGATGTCAGTCCTGTACTGTAGTATGTAAAATGGAAAATGACGTCGAGTTGGGCGAGTTCTGGACAAAAGTAGTCCACATGGGTCCTTATGGGAAGTTCCCAGATCTCCAAATGTACTTTATGCCGAAGCTTTGCCAGCACTGCGAGGAACCATCTTGTGTGGATGTCTGCCCGACTGGCGCATCGTTTCAACGAGAAGATGGGATTGTCCTGATCGACCACAACAAATGCATCGGCTGCCAGTTTTGTGTAATGGCCTGCCCATACGGGGTGCGCCATCTGGATAAACGCAGCGGGGTAGTCACAAAATGCACGCTGTGTGCCCACCGGATCGATGCCGGTGAAGAACCTATCTGCGTCAAATCCTGCCAGCAGCGCTCTCGCATCTTTGGCGACCTGGATGATCCAAACAGTGAAATCTCCAAGAAGATCCAAGCGGCTGGTGACAAAGTCTACACCTTAACGGATACTGGTAACCACCCCAAGGTTCGTTACATTTTGCAGAAAGCAGATTGGAAGGGATAACTATGGAAATTCAATGGCATTTGGTTTTCTATACCCTCCTGGTTGGAGCTGGCGTAGGTGTGTTCGCTTTGGTTGCGATATCGGAGCTTATGGGAAAAGGCAAGCAATATCACATGTCCGGTTCGATCATCTCTTTGGTGCTGCTCGCTCTTGGCGGCTTTGCCAGTTTTCTACATCTCCAGCATCCTGAGAGAGGCGCCAACATTCTCGGTAATTTCCAATCTCCGATCACCCAGGAAATGTATCTGGCCGTCGTAACAGGTCTGTTTATCTTACTGTATATCGTAATGATAAAGATCGAAGCGTCCACACTATCAAAGAAGGTGATGGCAGGTTTGGGCCTGGTCTTTGGTATATTGTTGGTTTTCTTCTCTGGCTTGCTTTACGTGTTTCCGGCACGGCCGGCATGGAACACCCTGCTTTTGCCACTGATCTACTTCACCTCGTCGCTCAGCTTGGGCATTTTTGTCCTCTATAGCTGGATCCGCTTCAAGAAATTGGAAGAAAAAGCTGTTAGCGATTTTGCGATGAAAGCGCTGTCCGCCCTCCTGATTCTTCAGTCACTGCTTCTTGTGGGTTACCTCGTGTTTCTGTCGGCAAATCCATATCCCGACCCTACGCGTTCAATCGGGCGTGTGATGGGCGGTGACTTGACGGCTTTCTTCTGGCTGGGCGTTGTCCTGGTAGGATTGGTCGTTCCCCTGTTCCTCGTTTTCCAGTCGATCAAGCCAAAAGCTGGTCACAGCCTCCCCCCGCTCACCATCGGAGCCGTGGGCATACTTGCCACACTGGTCGGTGGGGTCGCTTTCCGCACCTTGATGTATTTACTTGGAACAACTGTGGAAAAATTCTAACAAAACGCTGGTAACATCAAGTTATGGAGAAGAGGGAATTCTCCCTCTTCTCCTGAATACAAAAAAGCAGGAAAAACAAATTGAAAAGAATTGACATAAAGCCACGCGCCCGGTTCGTTTTGATCACTGGATTTATGTTTTTATTCTTCATCACCCTGTTATCAGGCTGTACAAATACGGCGGTCCCAAACCCGATGGATCTGGAATCCAATTCTGAATCCCCGTCAATGGATCCCGCGATAACAAAAACGCCAACACCAACCCCTCCAGCTCCAATGATGGTGGATCTTGCCCAGAGGATGGATGAAAACGGGAGGTTAAAAGAAGATATAGAAGTGGTCTCAAGTGATGGGAATGCGAAGTTGAACTTCTCAAAAGGGGCGTCGATACTGGACAGTAATCACAAACCTGTATACGCCCTGGAAATTCGTCCAATCAGCATCAAAGCCAGTAAGACCGATTTTTATCAGGTTGGCTGGGCTTACTCAATTGAACCCGAAGGGGTGGTGTTTGACCCTCCTGCAAAATTAACGCTCCTTTATTCGTCTGAAAACATCCCACCAGAACCGTATGTCAACCCGCGCAAGCCGATTCTAGGCAGGTTTAACGCGGCGAAAAAGGCCTGGGAAAAGCTGGGTATGGATGTCGATTTGGATCTCAATATCATCACCGCAGATGTGGCCAAATCCGGCATTTTCAATGTCCTTTTTCACTTAAATCTACCGGTTCCACTTTCGTAAAGTTTGATGGTTTGATTTCATGTTACAGGCAGTACATTTCAAGGCATGAGGTATTCAAGGATGACTAAAGAAAATACTCTCGCAAATATTACAAAAGAGCTCGATTACCGTTTAGGGATGTATGCCTTCCTGGCGCGCGTTTTTCGAATTGAAATTGACCAGGAATTCCTGGACCAGCTAAATGAGATCTATATTACAGGGGAAGGTGAAAGACAACTTTCTAGTGCAGGAGAAGAGATCCTGGTGAATTTCCTTTCCCGCCATCACGACAACCTCATCGTGGATCTCGCGGTTGATTATGTAAAAGTATTTATCGGAGCGCGGCAAAAAGCAGGAGCATTACCTTACGAATCATACTATACAAGCAAAGAACACTTGATAATGCAAGAAGCCAGAGATCAAGTTGTGATGTTTTATCGCGCTGAAGGTTTGGATCGGTCGGATCAATTTACTGAACCCGAAGATCATATCGCCTTTGAGTTGGAATTTATGGCTTACCTCTGCCAAAAAAGCAAGGATTACCTGGATTCCAATCAGTTTGTTGATGCTTTGATTGGGTTAAGGAAGCAGAGGGCTTTTGTTGAAACCCATCTGTTGAACTGGACACCAGATTTCTTGAAGGATGTAGCTCAATCTGCCGATACAGATTTTTATAAAGCAATAGCCAAGATAGCGAGTGATTTCTTGATGAAAGAAATCCAATCGATTGAACTATTGGAGAAACAAATAAACTCGCTAAAAAATTAGATTTTCAAGTGCTTATATGGAAAAAGACAAAAAAATTACCCGTAAGGAATTTTTGGGAATGGCATTGTCAGTAGGCGCTATGCTCAGCCTTGGTTTAATTGCCCGCGAAACAGAGGGGCAGGTTGAGTGGATCCGTCCGCCCGGAAAGACAGCGCGTGAAGATTTCATGGCTTTGTGCTTGAAATGCCGGAAATGTATCGAGGTCTGCCCAACCTCTGTGATCCAGCCTGGCCGGCTGCAGGATGGATTGCTGACATATGGCACCCCGATCCTTGATTTCGATCGGGGGTACTGTAATTTTTGCCAGGAATGTATCGACGTCTGTCCAACAGGGGCGCTAGACAAGGAAGCCTTTTCACTTTCTCCAAAGCTTGGAATAGCGCAGATCAATCCAGATGCATGCATTGCCTGGTACTGGTATGGCTGTGGTCTTTGCGCAACGAAATGCCCTGAAGAAGCGATTGTTTTGGATGCAAAAAAGCGGCCCGTTGTTATCGAAGATAAATGCACGGGTTGTGGGTTATGTGAATTCGTATGCCCGCGCCCAATGCTGCGTTCCTATGACACCAGTAATGGCAAAGGTATCTCCGTTAAACCTGTATAGAGTAGAGTTATGACAACCACAAATGGAATACTTAAAAATAAACGAAGCCTCATTCCAGTAAGGTATTTGCGGATCCTCACGGCGGTTGTCTTCATACTGCTGGTCTTGGCTGGCGGTTTCGGGTTGTATCGGGTTGGCAGCCCGTCGGCTTTTGAAATATTTGGCATTCAATTTGTCTGTCCTTTGGCATATCTACAGATGGTACTGGCCAAACGCAGTTTGCTTCCCAGACTGCTTGTATCGTTTGTAATGGTTACAGGGATAATTATTCTCTTTGGGCGCATCTTTTGTGCCTGGATGTGCCCGACCTCGCTGGTCAGATCGATTTTTTCAAAACGGGCGACTGGCAATAACGCAAATGGAAAGCGCAGACAGGAATTGCAGCAAGAACAGCTCTCCTCTAGCGCTTCTGGTACCGCTACCAGTTATGCCGTACTCGGCGGGGCATTGGCTTCTTCTTTGATATTTGGTTTTCCTGTCTTCTGCCTGGTTTGTCCGGTGGGTCTGTTCTTCGGAACAGCCTTTGCCCTGATTAAACTGTTTACAATCCAACGTGTGGGCTGGGAACTGCTGGTATTCCCCCTGATATTTGTAGTCGAGGTTTTTGTTTTGAAGTCGGGGTGTATCAGGTTATGTCCTCTTGGCGCACTGCAAAGGATATTGGCAAGCTTGAACCCACGGTTCTTTCGTCCAACTATAAACAAGGATGTCTGTCTGAGGTCTCGCAACATAGATTGTCAAGTATGCCTCAAAGCCTGCCCGGAAAACATTAACCTGGCAGCAAGCGAGCGCTCAGCCAAAGCAGGTTGCACCAATTGTCTGGAATGTGTGGAGAAGTGCCCGGTTAATTCAATCAGCGTGCTGCCAAAAAAGGTCGCCGCAAAGTAGATTCCTTTTCTTGGAATTCGGTGAATTACCAGACGAATTTTGTCAAAGAGAGCACGCGTTTATGTTGTGAACAACCAGTATAATTGTTATCAAAATTATTATAATTTTGGACATGGTAAAAAATAAGGCAAATTCCTGGTACAACAAGTTAGGCAATTTATTGGACATGATTGGCGAGATTGAAGAAGAACCGCAAACGGCCGGTTCTCTCGTAAACATGTCCAATGAAGTTTTGCGTATCATTTCTCACTGGTTAGGAGCGGAAGCTTGTGTGTTGTTCCGCCGTGAGGAGGATGGTGTTTTCTCTTTGCTGACCCATTATGGCCTGACTGAAGAGCTGGCGAAGAGCATCGACGCACGCCGGGCGCGCAGCGAAGAAGACGATACGTCTGCCTTTGTTTCTCAGAAAGGGCACACCTATATCCTGGAGGATGTTTCTACCGACCGGCGCTTTTCCGATTTGTTCTCCAATCACGAAAGCAGGTCTTTTGTTAATATCCCCGTGCGGTCGAATAAAAGCATCCAATACACGATCGCATTGATCAGTAAACCGGGGCAGAAAATTTCAGTCGAAATGATCCCCATCCTGGATATCGTCGGCCAGCAGATCAGCATTGTCCTCGAAAATGCCTTGAATATTCAACACGCCCGGTCGCAATCAGCAATCGAAGAACGGATACGCCTGGGGCGAGATATCCACGATGAGATAGCACAATCCATTGGCCTGGCACACATGCAAACGATGATTGCCTCGGATTTATTATCAAAGGGGCGTATCGAAGAAAGCCAACAGGAATTAATAGAACTCGAAAAGACACTTGCCAGGCTCTATCTAAACACTCGCGAAGAGTTGTTCAACCTGCGAGCTTACCTTGATAGAGGACGGAACTTCGTTACCGCCTTGCAGGAATATCTGAACGACTACTCTCGTTATTATCAAATGGCGACTCAATTGCATATCTACGATATTCAGGCAACCCAGCTCTCCGAGCGGGCAGCCTTGCAAATCGAATGGATCATCAAAGAGGCGCTATCGAATGCGCGCAAGCACAGCGAAGCGAAAAAAGCCGAGATAATCTTTCGTTATGAAGCGGACCAGGCGGTAATTGCGATCGTTGACGACGGTAAGGGTTTCAACCCCGATGATTTGGACGACACCGATAGCCACCATTCAGGGCTGCAGATCATGCAAGAGCGCGCTCAATCGATAGATGGTCGTCTCGAGATTGAATCGCAGCCTGATTCTGGAACCAGAATCACAATATATGTCCCTAAAGGAATCTAGATAATGGAGCGTTCACACCCTTTACGTATCCTGCTTGTGGATGACCATACACTGTTTCGCAAAGGTCTGAGGTGTTTGCTTGAAAACTACCCTGACCTGCAAGTTATTGGAGAAGCCTCGGATGGGCAAATGGCGGTAGACCAGGTCAAAGCTCTTAATCCGGATGTGCTGCTAATGGACATCGAAATGCCCAAGATGAATGGGTTAGAGGCTTTGGAAAAAATCCTGGAGATCAAACCAAATTTGCTGGTTGTCATGTTGACGGTTTCGGACGACGACAATGATTTGTTCACCGCAATTAAAAAAGGGGCTAAGGGATATCTGTTGAAAAGCCTTGATCCCGAAGAATTGTATTCTATGCTCAGCGGTCTTCGCTATGGTTATGTCGCGATTCCAAGGGTGCTGGCGGGCAGGATTTTGGACGAATTCACCAAAATGAGTAAAAAAGAAAATCCGGCTAATAAAACAACGGATTTAACTGCCAGGGAAATTGAAGTTCTTAAGCTGCTGGCTCAAGGGATGACAAACCAAAAAATTGCTGATACTCTGAATATCACCATGAATACCGTCAAAGCACATCTAAGCAGCATTATGAACAAGCTGCAGTTGGAGAACCGAACCCAAGCAGCCATTTATGCGAGTAAGAATCTGGCCGATTATGAAGCGCCCGATCTAAACGAACCATAAATCAAATCACAAAACAATAAAGCAAGACAGCAAACACTTTATCGTGAACGTCGATGTCATAATCCCAGCCCTGAATGAAGCAGAAGCCATCTCACGTGTGCTGGCTGATATCCCCGCCTGGGTGCGCCAGGTCGTGGTGGTGGATAATGGGTCCAGCGACGGCACGGCAGAGATTGCAGCTAGGGCTGGCGCCAGAGTGGTTTTTCAACCAAAGAGGGGCTATGGTTATGCATGCCTGGCAGGGCTGGCGGTACTGGAGCACACGGATGTGGTTGTCTTCCTGGATGGTGATTACAGTGATTATCCGGCTGAGATGGAGCGTTTAGTGGCGCCGATTATGGCAAACCAGGCAGACCTGGTGATCGGCTCGAGGCTGGCAGGGCAGATGCAAGAAGGCGCGATGTTATGGCATGCCTATCTTGGCAACTGCGTCTTATCCTGGTTTGTTCGCCTGATTACAGGTTGTCAGGTCAGCGATATTGGCCCTTTCAGGGCGATAACTTGGGAGGCGATGAATAACCTCAGCTTAACGGAGGGACGGTACGGATGGACCCTGGAAATGATGTTCAAGACGGTGCACAAAGGATATCGTATGATGGAAGTGCCGGTCAGTTATCGCCCGAGGCTGGGAAAATCAAAGGTAAGCGGTTCTTTGCAAGCCAGCCTAAAGGCCAGCCTTGTGATGCTGGCGACCGTCGCTCGCTACGCCAGACCGTAACGAAGGTGCTCCCGCAGCAGCGCAGCCGAATTATCCAGGTGGTGTTCTTTGCCGGGCTGCTGTATGCGGCTTTTGGCTTTTATAACCAGAATTATCTGCATTGGATCGACAGCCCGTGGTTTAGCTCATATTCTGACCGGATTGCAATCCTCGGTTTTGGTATTTTTCGGATTGCAAGCGAAGAAAATGCCTATACTCGCCGGCGATTGGTGGTTTTGGTTTCTGCGGTCACTGTGCTCTGGTTGGCGCTGCCATTGTTTTTCAATATCCACTTTTTCAATCATCACACCTTTGGGGAACCCTGGTTTTTTATCTATCTTGCATTGATCTTCCTGTTGGGAAGGCGTGCCGATTGTTCGTGGAACTGCCCATGCGTCGGCTTGCGGGATACGGCGGGGGAACCCTTCCGCGATCGTACGATTAAAGGCCCATTCGCCTTCGCCTTGCAAAACCTGAAGTGGGTTGCCCTGGCATCAACTTTGCCGCTTTTTTGGACCATGGTGATCCAACCAGACGCGGATTGGGGGCCAACCTATTATCTGCTTTTCTGGACGGTGCACCTCAACTTATATTTCATCAGCCTCTTCCTCATTCCGTTGACCGGAAATCGGAATTACTGCCGTTATCTTTGCCCCTGGGGTGCGCTGTACGGTCTTGTAGGGCGCGTGGGTTTCTTTCAAATTCGAGCGAGAAAAGAGCAATGCGTTCCCTGCAATCTCTGCGAAAAGGCGTGCGATATGGGCATCCCCCTGCGACAGATGATCGAAACTCAGGGCCGCATCAAAACGCCTGATTGTGTTGGGTGCGGACGCTGTGTGCAAGCCTGCCCGCGAGGAGCCCTGGTGATGGAGGATGTACGCGACTGGGCCAAACGAATTGCTCGGCCAGAAAAAAGCGTACTCACTGGAGATTGATTACCCAGATTGCCGTCGGAGATTTTTGCCTGCCAGCCAGGCGCGGGTATGCGGAGCAGGTATCGCCCCATGAATGTGAAGCGTATTCTCCAATTGCAGCAGGTCACTGCAGGTATCCACATCGAAGTTTTCTGGCAGCAGCTTAAGGCGTAGTCCGAGCTGGTCAATACGCTGCCGGGTGCGAGCCAGCACATACGGATTGCTCATCGGCAAGCTGAATATCTCAGGATGAGGTTCAGTCACACCTACCAAATAATAACCGCCATCCTCGCAGGGGCCGAGGACGACATCTGCTCCGTCTTGTAGGGCATTGAGGCCAGCAAGAATAGCGTCTTCCTGGAGGTGGGGTAGGTCGGAACCGATTAACAAAGCCCTCTTGAAACCTGACTGGAGGATATGCCCGATTGCCCGATGCATTCTTTCTCCCAGATCGTTTCCAGTTTGCGGAAAGCAAACCATATCCGGGGCGAGGTCTGTAAAAAAGCTTTCTGCTTGGGGCGGGGTATATGCTAGAAACAAATCGACGCGGGAGAGCCGCCTGGCCATCTCGAGGGTGTCTTTTAGAAAATTGGTGTACAGGTTGGCGGCATCAACACGGGATAATGGCGGCGACAAACGTGTTTTGGTGTGATTGGGGTCGGGATATTTCGCAAAGATGATAAGCGCATCTGGGTGGTCCATCAGGCCAATTGTAACATCGGCTAAATTAGGGGGTTCTTTCCGCCGGCTAGTTTTATGCGATATGTTGCATTGTCATTTGGTATCCAAGAAATGAGAGAATGGATCGAGAGGTCTTCTCACAGAAGCGAGGAACAGTCCGATCTGATCCTGGTCCTATTGGGTATCCTGATGGAACTGGCCCTGGTTTCTTTTTGGGCATTCTCAGGCGTCTGGCGAGGATCATGGCGGTTGACCGTTGGGTTTTTTATCCCAGGGATAGTGTATTTACTTACAGCCTGGTTCGTCCTAAAGGGGAATTCGGGTTCGATCAGCCGGCGGACGCAGGCGATCCTATTGGGTTTTACCTCGCTTTTCTTAGCGACGTTTCTTTTTACCCCACAGCCCGTGTCCAATGACCTCTATCGTTATTATTGGGATGGTAAATTGCTCGCGGAAGGCATCAATCCTTATGCCTATCCCCCCGACGCCGTGGAATTGGCGCCACACCGGGATGGGTACTGGACCCTGATATTCAACCGGGACATACCGACTGGATATCCGCCCCTGGCAGAGATGATCTTTGCCGTCAGCTACCGCCTGTCCCCGCATCCCTGGCTGTTGCGCCTGTTTGCGGCACTGGGGGTATTGCTCACCTCCACGTTTTTAATGCAGGCTTTGCGGATTTCGGGAAAAGACCCGCGCAGGGTGATTTTGTTCGCCTGGTCGCCGTTGGTGATTCTGGAATTTGCCAACAGCGCCCACCTGGATATATTTGCCCTGGCTTTCATG
>JADYYC010000176.1 GCA_020853835.1 Anaerolineales bacterium | reverse complement strand
GCCATTGCTTATCCCGCCGTCCGCTTCCGGTTTGTCCTGGAAGACTTTTTAATCTTGCAGACCAGCGGCAACGGAAACCGCCGGGAAGTTCTAAGCGAGTTATACGACCCGCAAAGCGCACGTCAATTGCTCGAAGTGATTTATAAAGATCAGAAGATCAGCCTGACCGGCTTCATCAGCCCCACAAACCTCACCCGAACCAACCGGCGCGAGATGTATTTCTTTGTCAACGGTCGTCCGGTTCAGGAGGCGGCATTGAGCGCGGCCGTGATCAAGGGTTTTCACACGCTCTTGATGGTCGGCCGCTACCCGTTGGCTGCCCTTTTTCTGGAGATCGACCCGCAACTCGTAGATGTTAACGTCCATCCCACAAAGGCTGAGGTCCGGTTTCGCGAGCCAGATGCCGTATTTTCTGTCGTACAGAGCGCGGTCCGGCGCTCCCTGCTGGCGCATAACCCTGTCCAGGACCTGACCAGTGCGCTTGATTGGGGCAGAAGACCGGATTGGGGGTCTCCCATTGACGGTCCGGATGCCCTGCGAGCCTGGGATCAAAACAAGGGTGAACTAGAATCCACCAGGTTCGCATCAATTCCAGGGGGCGAAGATGACCTCGCCGCGCTCCAGATGCAGCCACAGGGATCATCAACAACAGGGCAAAGGGCCATCCCGGAGATGCGCGCCCCCATTTTGCGCCCGATCGGCCAGATTGCCTCGGCATATCTGGTTGCCGAAGGCCCGGATGGTCTCTACCTGGTCGACCAGCATGCCGCCCATGAGCGCGTGCTTTTTGAGCGCTTCATCAGGCGGGGCGATGAGCCAATACCCTCCCAGGCGCTTTTACAGCCGGTCACAATTGAGCTTAACGCCTCGACCACGCACTTGATTGAGGAATCGCTGCCAAGCCTCAACCAATTGGGTTTCCAGGTTGAACCCTTTGGGCCAAATACGTATCTTATTCGACGCGTGCCGGCCATACTGGCAAACAGCGACCCTGCCGCCGCCCTGCTCTCGCTTGTAGAGAGCTTCGAGGAGGATGAATCCCTGCTTCAAAACCAAAGCGAAGCGCGCTTGATCGCCAGGATCTGCAAGCGCTCCGCAATTAAAGCGGGCGCCACGCTCTCTCCAGAAGAACAGCGCGCCCTGTTATCCGACCTGGAAAACTGCCAATCGCCGCGCACCTGCCCGCACGGTCGCCCGACGATGATCCATTTATCGGTGGACCTGTTGGAGCGGCAATTTGGACGGCGGGGCGCTCGTTAACGCTTGCAACGGCCGGATCGTTCCGAATTGATCTGCTTGATGATCTGAGGAATGATTTCGGCGACATCTTCGTGTAGAACCACGTCTGCGCGTGCGTCCAGGTATGTCTCCGAGTAGTTGATCAGGATCAGGTGCGCCCCATTTTGGAGGGCGCGCATGGGCAAGCCCGCCACGGGCAGCACCTCAAGCGACGACCCGGCTATGATCATCAAGTCACATTTCTTACAGGCGTCCTGCGCCTGGAGCCAGGTCTGCGCTGGCATCTGTTCGCCCATCAACACCAGGTCCGGTTTCAGGATCCCACCGCAGTCAGGGCAGATCGGGATCGTTCCATTTTCTAGATAGTCGGATATAAAGCGCTTGGCGGAGAAATTCTTGTAGCAGCGAACACAACTCATGCTTTCCATCGAGCCATGAACCTGCAACACGTTCTTCGAGCCAGCCCGCTGGTGCAGCCCGTCGATGTTCTGGGTGATCACGGTCTGCACAAAACCCAGCTCTTCAAGCGAGGCGATGCCATAGTGGGCCTGGTTGGGCTGAGCTTGAATGACGATCCCCGCCAGAGTGCGTATCCACTCGTAAAAACGGATTGGGTTGTATCGAAAACTTGACAGAGAAGCGACTTCAAAAGGGTCGTAATTCCCCCACAAACCGCTGTCCGGCGAGCGAAAATCAGGAATTCCCGATGGGGTTGAAATACCCGCCCCGGTGAGGACAACGGTCTGATGGCTGGCGCAGATGATGTCCGCGGCGTTGCGGACACCCATTTCGATCGCTTCGCGGTTACTTCCCATGGATCAGGTCAGCCTGATTTCCCGATCAGTCTTCCCGCCAGGGTCATAAACTGCTGCAAAGTTACGCCGTCTGTCTGACGCAGAACCATCGGCGTGCTCGAGACCTGCGACTGGTAAGCCAGTTCTGGCGCAGCAGTGAAAATCACGGAGACATCCCGGCCCAATTGGTCTTGAACCTGACCCAGGGAAAGCTGCATCCCCGCGCGCAGGCGATTGACCAGCGCGACCAGCACCCGCCGGTTGGCCGGGTCTTTACCGCCCAAGAAATCCAACAGCAGACGGGTTTGATAGACCGTTTGCGGAACAGGCTCGGTCACCACCACCAGCCTGTCGCAAAACTGGACGATCTTCTCGTTGGCGGGCGTCAGCTCGCCGCCCAAATCCAGGATCGAAAAACCGGCCAGGTAGGTGATCTGACGTGCGATCGCAACCAACTGGTCGGTCGAGACATTCAACCGGGCGTCGAGCGGCTGGGCCGATGACAACAGGAACTGCACGCCGGAATGATGGTCATATAATTCGCGATGAATCGCTTGAGGGGTTATCTCATCTGGATTGAGCGCCAGGAGCTTGCTCAACCCCAGCGGGTTGGTCACCCCGATTTCGAGGCCAATCGTGCCGCAGCCGGGTCGCAAATCGCTGACGATAACGGATCGTTTGATTTCCTGCTGTAACACAATTCCCAGGTTCACGGCCAGGGTGGAGACACCCACCCCGCCTTTCACGGCAAGAATGCCGATTAAATTACCCTGTTCTTTATATTCCCTCGCTGGTTCGGCCTGGCGGATCCCGCCTCGCTTCAACACTGCTTTGACATGCGCAATAAGCTCGCGCGGTTGGGTCGGTTTGGTCAGGTAATCATCCGCTCCGGCATCGAAGCCTTCGAGTTTATCCTCGATCTGGCTCTTTGCGGTAAACATGATGATGAGGATGTCCTTCGTCTCAGGCGAGCTGCGCAGACGGCGGGCGACTTCAATGCCGTCAACATCGGGCATCATCAAATCCAGCAAAACCAGATCGGGTTTTTCGGAGTAGATCATGCTCAAAGCCTGTTGACCGCTGCTGGCGGCCATGATCCTGTACCCCTGCCGTTCCAACATCAGCCCCACCAGGCGTAGAGTATCCAAGTCGTCATCAACAACCAGAATCTTTTCAGCCATGACCAACCCTCCCTTTCTCGCAGGAACTGTTTACAAAAAGTCTAGCATAAAGAGGCCGGGGATGCAAGCATTCCTTATGAATTATAATCTCTTCTGTGGTCTTGAGGAAAATTGAAACGGCTTTAGAAAAATTCTGCTACCTGGATCGCAGACGGCCAGTGCTGGCGGGCATCTCAGGCGGGCCTGACAGCCTGTGCCTGCTCGAGGCGCTGTACCAGTTAGATTATCCCCTTATCGTCGCGCACCTGGATCATCAACTTCGTCCAGGTTCAAGAGACGAAGCAGTAAAGATCAGGTTGCTGGCAGGTTCGCGCGGCTTGAAATTTGAACAAAGTTCGACCGATATCCGCCAATTTTCCATTGACCACCGCCAATCGATCGAAGAGGCGGCGCGCAATGTGCGCTATCGGTTCCTTTTCGAACAGGCTCACAAGCATGGGGCGCAAGCCGTCGCAACCGGCCACACGGCTGACGACCTGGTAGAGACCGTATTGATGCACCTGTTGCGCGGCTCTGGAATGGCTGGTTTGAACGGAATGGAATATCACAGCCTGCCCAACCCGTGGGACGGCGAAATCGCGCTGGTGCGGCCGCTGCTGGGCGTCTGGCGCAGCGAGATCCTCGGCTTTCTGAGCGAGCGCGGCCTGGAGCCGGTAATCGACGAGAGCAATCAAGATTTGCGCTATTACCGCAACCGTTTGAGACACGAGTTGATCCCACACCTGGAATCCCTCAACCCGGGCGCGGCCAGGCGCATCTGGCAGACCTCCAGCATATTGGGCCAGGAGGAATTGATACTCCAATCGGTCACAGAGCAAGCCTGGTCAGAGGTGTTCGCTCAATCCAATCGCGGGGCAATCGGTCTGGATCGCGAAAAACTTATCGCCCTGCCTTTGGCTATACGAAGACGGCTTATCAGGAAGGCGATTTCCATGCTGCGTTCGGGGCTGCGCGATATTAACTTCGATACAATCGAGCGCGCCCTAGATTTTGCCGAGTCGCCCACCAAAACGCTTCAGGCAGACCTTGCCAGCGGGCTGCGGATCGAATTTGACGGCAAACTGATATGGCTGGCGGACTGGCAAGAAGAGCTGCCCCTGGAACACTGGCCGGGCATGGATGAAAAGACGGTTCTTACCATCCCAATCCCTGGCACAGTATACCTGGCAGAAAATTGCACCCTCAGCGCCGGCGTCTTTACTGCTACTGACGATCTGCTGGAAAGCATTCAACAAAACCAGGACCGCTGGCTGGCCTGGCTGGATCTCGACCGCCTGGATCATCCTCTGCAAGTTCGCACCCGCCTGCCCGGAGAGCGTTTCCACCCCTTTGGAATGCAAGGGCATTCGATCAAGCTCTCGGATTACATGATCAACCAGCACATCCCCCGCCGGGCACGCTCGCGCTGGCCTCTAATCATTAACGGCGAGAGGGTCGCCTGGGTTCCGGGCGGCACAATCGGCGAGGCATTTCACGTCCAGGCCGAAACATCAAGATTGCTCCGCTTAGCCATAATGAAAAAGCGCCGGACGGATGAACCCGGCCCGGCGCTCTCTTGAGGTTGAAAGGTAAAACCCGAATTCGACGAGGGTTAGAACAACCCTACCACGCGTCCCGTTTCAAGATCCAGATCGACATCGTAGAAAACTGAACGAACTGGCAAACCAGGCATCGTCCGCATCGACCCAAGCAGCGGGTAGAGGAACCCAGCCCCAACCGAGGCGCGGATATCGCGGATCGGCACGCGGAAGCCTTTTGGAACGCCCTTGAGGTTCTGGTCGTGGCTCAGGCTGAGATGGGTCTTGGCCATGCACAACGGCAGATTAGCAAAGCCGAGGCGGGTGTACAGTTTGATCTTCTCCTCCGCCTCCGGAAGATAGTCCACCCCGTCCGCGCCATAAATCTCTTTACAGATGATCTCGATCTTTTCTTTTATCGAGATATCCAGCGGGTAAAGGAATTCGAAATGGCTGGGTTTTTCGGCGGTCTTGACAACCAGCTCTGCCAACTCTACGGCGCCCTTGCCGCCCTCCATCCAGTGGGTGCAGACTGCTGCATCTTCCGCGCCTGCTTCGATGGAGGCTTTGCGCACCATTTCGACCTCAGCCGGGGTATCCGTCGCAAATGAGTTGACCGCCACCACCACCGGAACGCCGTAACGCAGCGCGTTCTTGATGTGATGCTGCAGGTTTTCAAGCCCTTTGGACAACAGTTCCAGGTTCTCCTCGGTGTAAGCAGAGTCGAGCGGTTTTCCAGCTACGACTTTTGGCCCGCCGCCATGCATCTTGAGGGCCCGCACGGTCGCCACCAGCACCACAACGTTCGGGATAAGACCTGAATAGCGGCATTTGACATCAAAGAATTTTTCCATCCCGATGTCGGCGCCAAAGCCAGACTCGGTCACAACGTAATCCGCCAGCTTGAGGGCGATCTGATCTGCAATGATCGAGCTCTGTCCGTGGGCGATATTGGCAAATGGCCCGGCGTGGACGAACACCGGGGTGCCCTCAAGGCTCTGCATGAGATTGGGTTTGATCGCGTCCTTCATAAGCACGGTCATCGCACCCGCCACGCCCAGGTCTTCCGCAGTGACCGCCTCGCCCTGGTGATTAGTCCCAATCACGATCCGGCCAAAGCGCTCGCGCATGTCAGCCAAGCCTGTTGTCAGGGCCAGAATGGCCATGATCTCGCTCGCGACGGTGATGTCGAAGCCAGTGCGGCGGGTCATGCCTTTCTCTTCTGGGCCAAGACCGATTTCGATCTCGCGCAGAAAACGATCGTTCGTGTCCACGACCCTGCGCCAGGTGATGCTGGCTGGATCGATATCCAACCGGGCAAACCGCCGGCGTTCTTCGGGGGTCAGATCGTTGGGATCGGTCTTGTGAATGCCAAGTTTTTCGACCCGGCGCAGCATGGAAGGCGAGAACTTGCGGCTGCCATCCTTGCGCGGAGGGCAGAGCGCGTTGAACAGCTTCTCGTCATCTGGCTGAGTGGCTTCGTGATAGATGCGGGCATCGATCGCGGCCGCCAGCAGGTTGTTCGCAGCCGTAATGGCGTGGAGGTCGCCGGTCAGGTGCAGATTGAAATCCTCCATCGGGATCACCTGGCTGTAACCGCCCCCCGCCGCCCCGCCCTTGATGCCAAAGGTAGGCCCCTGGCTGGGCTGGCGGATGCAGGTAAATACCCGCTTTCCCAGGTGCGCCCCCAGCGCCTGACTCAGCCCCATCATGGTCGTGCTCTTTCCTTCGCCCAAAGGCGTCGGTGTGATTGCCGTGACGTCGATGTATTTTCCGTTCGGAACGTCCTTCAATCGTTCCAGTGTTTCCAGGCGGACTTTGGCTTTGTAATTGCCATATAATTCCAATTCCTCGGGAAGCAGACCAACCTCTTCTGCAATCTGCATAATCGGCTTGATGTCGGCTTCCTGCGCGATCTCGATATCCGATGGCACAGGTTGACGCAGACGGAGCTTCAAAGGCGTGAATTCGCGGGTTACAGTTGATATTTTCGGTGCGCTCATAGATTTGCCCTTTCCTCTTTTGTTGTTATTTAAATCGCCGCTCATTGATATACCAGGTATTGTTACAGAAAGTACCCTGTTCGGCAAGGGAATCATATCCTATCTGTAACAGTAATCTGTCACAAATTATCAAAACAAAAAAACAATGCACCGTCGTTAACCCTGCCGACAAAAACCGTACACTCGGGTCATTTATGCTGCAAGGCTTGCATTGCAAGCGCGACTGCGCCCAACACCCCGGCTTCTGATCCGAGCCCGGGAGGCACGATGTATTGATCGATGTACTCCAAGATCAATGGGTTTCGGACGTATCCCGCCAACAACTGAGGCACTTTTTGCCAGATGAGCGGGAATAGCTGGGTCTGGCGCATCACGCCGCCCCCCAGGATCAGCTTCTGCGGCGACAGAGCGCAGATCAAATTGACCAACGCGTAAGACAAATACAAGGCCTCGAGCGCCCATGCCGGATGGTCCATGCCCAGGCGGGTGGCAGGCATCCCCCAACGTTTCTCAATTGCCGGACCAGACGCCAGGCCTTCAAGGCAATCGCCATGAAAAGGACAGTTCCCCGCAAAGGGGTCGGCGGCCCAATCGTGCGGCAGACGAATATGCCCCATTTCGGGGTGAACCAGGCCGTGCATAGGCGCGCCCCCGACAAATCCGCCGCCGCCGATGCCGGTTCCAATAGTCAAATATAAGAAGGTGTGCAAACCCTGCGCTGCCCCCCATTTAAGCTCCGCTAACGCTGCACCGTTTACGTCTGTATCGAACCCAACCGGCAGGTTGAATTCTCGACGCAGCCCGCCCGCGAAATCAACATTGGACCAACCCGGCTTTGGGGTGTCGGTGATATATCCGTAAGTCGACGAACTCCGGT
>JADYYC010000175.1 GCA_020853835.1 Anaerolineales bacterium | reverse complement strand
CTCTCCGCATTCTTTTCATTTTAGGGCAGGTGAAAGAGGAACCATCAAGGTCAGGGTCTCTTCACCGCCAGTATTGTACAACTCAGGAGAAGGAAATGCCTCCTTCATATCTAACCCGCCAGGGTTTTGAGAAACTACAAGAGGAACTGGAATACCTGCGCACCATCAAACGACAAGAAGTTGCAGCAAGATTACATGAGGCGATGGAGGGCGGCGAGTTAATCGAAGACGCGGAATACGAAGCGGCGAAAAACGAACAGGCGTTTGTCGAAGGGCGCATCCAGGAGTTGGAGATGCTGCTGGCAAATGCGCGCGTCATCGAAGATACCGGTAAGATGGACGTAGTACAGGTAGCTGCGGACGTGACCATACAAGAGGAAGGCGGCGAGCCTGAGCTTTACCGCATCGTCGGGCCAGCCGAGGCCAACCCGCGCGAGGGCCGCATCTCGCACGAATCGCCGCTCGGAAGGGCATTGCTCAATCACCGGGCCGGGGATGTCGTCAAAGTGGACGCCCCGGACGGATCTTTCATGGTCCGGATCATCAAGGTGGAATAGACCTGGGGCACGCGATCCAGCCCCGCGCATGCACCCTCCGCGCGGGGCTTTTCTTTTCCGTCATTATCCCGCCGTGCGGCGTTTCTGGAAGGAAAAATTAAAATGTCTGCAAAATACACCAACATCGAACAAACCCGGCTTGAAAAAGTGGAGCGGCTGCGGGCCAGGGGCATCGAACCCTACCCGCACCGGGTCGAGCGCACCCACACCAGCGCCCAGGTCCTGGTGGAATTTGAAAGGGCCGAAGCGGCCGGGTCAGAAAAACCCCTCCAGGCGACGCTGGTCGGGCGCCTGCGCTCGATGCGCCCCATGGGTAAGATCACCTTCGCCCACATCGAAGACGGGTACGGGCGGGTGCAGCTTTTCCTGCGCGCCAACGACCTGGGACCGGAACTGATGGAACTGTTCAACCGAGAATTCGACCTGGGTGATTTCATCCAGGCCCGGGGCGAGATGTTCCGGACGCGCAGCGGAGAAGCCACGCTAAAGGTGCAGGACTTCCGCCTGCTCGCCAAGTCGATCACTCCGCTGCCGGCGGCGAAAGACGAGGTGGTTGACGGCGAAGTGGTGCAGCACGCCACGCTGTCCGAGCCGGAACTGCGTTACCGCCAGCGCTATGCCGACCTGGCGGTGAACCCCGACGTGCGCCGAATTTTCCGCACCCGGGCGGCGCTGGTGCGCGCCCTGCGCGAATTTCTGGATTTGCATGACTTTCTGGAGGTCGAGACGCCGGTGTTGCAGCCGATTTACGGCGGAGCGGCGGCCCGCCCCTTTGTCACATACCACAACCAGCTCAAACAAGACCTGTACCTGCGCATCTCGTTCGAGTTGTACCTCAAACGCCTGCTGGTGGGCGGTTACGAGGGCGTCTACGAGATCGGGCGCGATTTCAGGAACGAGGGCGTGGACCGGACGCACAACCCCGAGTTCACCCAGCTCGAATTCTACCTGGCCTATGCGGACTATTTCAAGGTGATGGAGCTCACCGAGCAGATGATCCTCTTTGCTGCCGACAAGGTGCTGGGCAAACACGAACTTCAGTATATGAACCACACCATCCAACTGAAAACGCCCTGGCAGCGGATGGAGCTGGGCGAAGGCCTGCTGGAAATCATCGGGATCGACATCGAACAGCACCCCACCGCCGAGAGCCTGGCGGCCGCGATGCAGGCCAAGGGCCTGCAGTTCAACCCCAACGACACGCGCGGCAAGCTGATCGACGGGATGCTGGGAGATTACCTGGCTCCGACCCTGATCCAGCCGACCTTTGTGTACAACTACCCGCGCGACATCTCCCCACTGGCGAAGAGCCTGCCCGGAAACCCGCAGATCACCGAGCGCTTCGAGGGCTATGTGGCGGGGATGGAGCTCTGTAACGCGTTTACCGAGCTCAACGACCCGCTGGACCAGGAAGCGCGCTTCATCGAAATGGGTCATGACTACGCCCAGGACGATGAAGAGCGCCACCCGATGGATGAAGATTATCTGCGGGCGATGCGCTATGGCATGCCGCCCACCGGCGGGTTTGGGATGGGCATCGACCGCCTGGCGATGTTGTTTACCGACTGCCCCAACATCCGCGAGGTGATCTTATTCCCCCACCTGCGCAAAGAAGAAGAATGACCTTGACATCGGCGGGGTTTCACGGATAATAGGAAGCAATTAACAAGCCCTAAATGGCTGTGATGGAAGAAAGTAAGCCCGCGAAAGCTGTCAGGGAGGCACGGGGCAGAGACTGAAACCCCGGCTCAGCGGAAACCGGCCGAAGTTCCTTCCGGAGCTGCCCGTGTGAATGGCAGTAGGATCGTCCTAGTAGTGCGGGCCGCAGCCCCAGCGTTAGCGGGGGACCAATCGCAGAAGCAGCCGCTTCTGCCGTTGGAAGCGAGTGGGCCGTCAAAAGCGGCCAAGCAGGGTGGTAACGCGGGTCTCTGTCCCGTCCCTAAGCGGACGGGATTTTTTAATGCGTGACGCGTCTCCGGCGAAAAAAGCCGGCGCAGACAGGAGGAACGATGTTGGCACAACTGGACCAGATTGAACAAAAAGCCCTCGACGAGCTGCAAGCCGCCGCCGACGAGGAGGCCTTGCAGCAGTGGAAAGTGACCCACCTGGGACGCAGCTCCCCCCTGATGCGCGCCTTTGACGGGCTGGGCGGGCTGCCCAAAGAGGAGCGCCCGCAGATCGGACGGCGGGCGAACGAGGTCAAACGCCGGCTCGAAGAGGCTTTGGAAGAGCGCAGCGGGGCGCTGCGCCAGGCCGCAGTGCTGCGCTCGCTGAGCGCCGAACGCCTGGACGTCACGCTGCCCGGGCGACCGGTAGCGCGCGGGCGGCTGCACCCCACCACCCTGACAATGCGCCAGATCACGGCCGTTTTTGCCGAGATGGGCTTCCAGGTCTACCGCTCGCGCGAAGTGGAGCTGGATGTATACAACTTCCAACTGCTCAACTTCCCCCCGCATCACCCCGCGCGCGAGATGCAAGACTCCTTTTATATCGATACCGGGAGCGAGCGCGGCGACAACCCGGTGCTCATGCGCACCCACACCTCGCCGGGGCAAGTGCGCTCGATGCGCTTCATTGCCTCCCTCTATCCGGGCGACCCGCCGCCGGTGCGGCTGGTGCTGCCGGGGATGAGCTTCCGCTACGAGCAGGTCACGTCCCGCTCGGAGATGCAGTTCAACCAGATCGAAGGGATAGCGGTGGGCAGGCATATCACCATGGGCGACTTGAAGGGCACGCTGAGCGATTTCGCGCGGCGCTTCTTCGGCCAGAACGTGCGCTCGCGCTTCCGCGCCTCGCACTTCCCGTTCACCGAGCCCAGCGCCGAAATGGACATCGAATGCTTTGTGTGCGGCGGCGCGGGCTGCCCCGTCTGCAAGCGGACGGGCTGGCTCGAGATCCTGGGCTGCGGGATGGTCCACCCCACCGTGCTTGCCAACGGCGGTTACGACCCCGAGGTTTACACCGGCTTCGCCTTCGGCCTGGGGCCCGAGCGGATCGCCATGCTGCGCCATCGCATCGACGACATCCGCAACTTCTACGCCAACGATCTGCGCTTCCTGGAACAATTCTAAGAGGAAATGACGATGAAAGTACCTATTTCATGGCTAAAAGACTTTGTCGAGATCGAACTGCCCGTCGACGAGCTGGCGCACCGGCTCACGATGGCGGGACTGGAGGTGGATGAGATCCGCTTCGTCGGGTTACCGCTGCCGGGCAGCGGGGGGGACGGCAAGCCCGGCCAGCCGGTGACCAAGATCTCGGGGATCGAGTGGGACCCCGAAAAGATCGTTACCGCGGCGGTGCTCGAAGTGAAACCGCATCCCAACGCCGACCGGCTGGTGCTGTGCGAGCTCGACGACGGCGCGCAGACCCACATCGTGCTGACCGGGGCGCCAAACCTCTACCCCTACAAAGGGCTGGGGAAGCTCGAAAAACCGCTCAAGGTCGCCTATGCGCGCGAAGGGGCGCGCATCTACGACGGTCACCAGCCGGGGCAGGCGCTGACCACCCTCAAGCGGGCCAAGATTCGGGGCGTCGAATCCTATTCGATGATCTGCTCCGAGAAGGAGTTGGGCATCTCCGAGTCGCACGAGGGCGTGATCATCCTCGACGACGAGGCGCCGGTCGGCGTGGCGCTGGTCGACTACATGGGCGACGCCGTGCTGGACATCTCGCTCACGCCCAACCTGGCACGCGATGCCAATATCCTGGGCGTGGCGCGCGAGGTGGCGGCGATCACCGGGAAACCGCTGCGCCACCCGGACTACGATTTCCGGGCAGAAGGCGCCGCGCTGGATGACATGGTCTCGATCGTGATCGAAGAGCCCGAGCTCAACCCGCGCTTTGCGGTCGGGCTGATCCGCGAGATCGAGATCAGCGCAAGCCCCTACTGGGTGCAGCGCCGGCTGCACCTGGCGGGAATGCGCCCGATCAACAACATCGTCGATGCGACCAACTATGTCATGCTGGAGATCGGACAGCCGCTGCACGCCTTCGACTATGACCTGCTCGTGAAACGGGCGGGCGGGAAGGCGCCGACGATCATCACCCGGCGGGCCAGGCAGGGGGAGGAACTCACCACGCTGGACGGGGTGAAGCGGCGGTTGGATGACTTCACCGTGCTCGTGTGCGACACGCTCGGCCCGGTGGCGATGGCGGGCGTGATGGGGGGCTTGGAAACCGAAGTGACTGAAAACACGCGCAGCGTGCTGCTGGAAGGGGCCTCCTGGAATTTCATCAACACCCGCCGCACGGTCAACGCGCAAAAGCTACCCTCCGAGGCGGCCTATCGCTTCTCGCGCGGCGTGCACCCTGCTATGGCCACGCGCGGGGTGGGGCGCGGGCTGGAGATGATGCGACGCTGGTCGGGCGGGGTGGTCTACCGGGGGCTGGTGGACAACTACCCGCTTCCGCCGGTCGACTCGGTGGTCGAGATCGGCCCGCCGGAGGTGCGGCGCTGGCTGGGGATCGATCTCAGCGCGGTCGAGATCGCCGAGATCCTGGAACGCCTGGAGTTCAAGACCGTGGTCCAGGGCGAGCGCGTGCTCGCCGCCACGCCCGATCACCGGCTGGACATCGGGACCGGGGTGATCGGCGTGGCCGACCTCATGGAAGAAATCGCGCGCATCTACGGCTACGAGCGCATCCCCGAGACGCGCATGGCCGATGAGCTGCCGCACCAGCTTGGCAACCCCGAGTTCGAACGCGAAGAACGGGTGCGCGATCTGCTGGTGAACCTGGGCCTGCAGGAAGTGGTGACTTACCGCATGACCTCGCCCGAAAGGGAGAGCCGCTTGCTGCCAGACCCGTCCCAGGCGGAAACAGACGCTTATGTGCGCATCGCCAACCCGATCGCAAACGACCGGAACGTGCTGCGGCGCAGCCTGCTCTCCAGCCTGCTGGAGGTGGTCGAGCGCAACGCCCGCTTGGGCGAACGCCTGGCGCTGTTCGAGATCGGCCCGGTCTTCCACGCCCTGCCGGGGAGCGACCTGCCGGAGGAAGAGGCGCGCCTGGCGCTGGCGCTCTGCGGGCGCCGCCAGCCGCCCGCCTGGCAGGCGAGCGAGGCTGCGGCGATGGATTTCTACGATTTAAAAGGTATCCTGGAGGGCCTGTTCAGCGCCCTCGGGATCGAGGGGGTGCGCTTTGAACCGCCCGGCGCCGCTGAAGGGGTCTCATCCTCTTCGTTCCATCCCGGAAAGTGCGCCCGCCTGCGCCTGGGCGAGCGCGAGCTGGGCTGGATGGGCGAACTGCACCCCCTGGTGCGGGCTCATTATGAGCTGCCCGATGCGCCGCTGCTGGCGGCTGACCTGAGCCTGGCCGCGCTGCTTGAATGCATCCCGGCGCACATCCAGGTGGAGCCGCTGGCGGCTTACCCGCCCGTGCTCGAAGACCTGGCGCTGGTCCTGGACGAGGCAATCCCGGCGGAGCGCGTCGAGCAGGTGATCCGCGCCGCCGGTGGACGGATGCTGAAAGGATTACGGCTGTTCGACGTCTACCGCGGCGGGCAGACCGGCGAGGGCAAGAAGAGCCTGGCCTACAGCCTGACCTACCAGTCGTCTGAGAAGACGCTCACGGATGAGGAGGTGCTCAAGATCCGCCAGCGCATCATCCGTGAGTTGGAGAAGGAGTTGGGCGCAAAGCTAAGGGCCTGAATCGGGCTTTTTTGCGGCGCGCTAGATCATCGCCGCCTGGCTCTCGACCAGCGAGCGGTAGTATTCGCTGCGCTCGAGCAGCTCGCGGTGCGAGCCAATTTCGACCAGGCGGTGCTCGTTCAAGAGCAAGATGCGCCCAGCGTTTTGGACGGTGGCGAGGCGGTGGGCCACCAGGAAGAGGGTCTTGCCCCGGATCATGCCGGGCAGGGCTTCGAAGATCGACTGCTCGGTCAGGCTGTCGAGCGCCGCAGTCGGTTCGTCGAGGATCAGGATGTCGGGGTCTTTGATCAGGGCACGCGCCAGCGACAGGCGCTGTTTCTGGCCTTCGGACAGGTTGACGCCGCGCTCGCCGAGGGGCGAATCGTATCCGAACGGCAGCCCGGCGATAAAGTCGTGAATGCCGGCCGCGCGGGCAGCCTGCTCCACCGTGTCGAGGGCGGCTTCCGGCTCGCCGTAGCGCAGGTTCTCGAGCACCGTGCCCGCCAGCAGGAACGGGCTCTGCGAGACGTAGCCGATCCGGCGGCGCAGCGACGACAGTTCGTATTCGGAGGCCGGCAGGCCGTCGAAGTAGATCTCGCCCTGGGTGGGGCGGTAGAAGCGCAGGATCAGGCTGACCAGCGTGGTCTTGCCCACCCCCGACGGCCCGACAATGGCGACCTGCTCACCGGGCGCAATGTGCGCCGAAACCTCTTCCAGCACCGGCTCGGCCCTGTTGTAGGAAAAGCTGACCTGCCTGAACTCGATCTCGCCGCGCAGGCGCTCGACCGGGCGTCCGCTGCCCAGGTTCTCCTCGGGCAGGATCTCGAACAGGGCCGAGACGCGCTCCAGGGCGGTCAGGGCGTTCTGATACTGCAAGGACATGCTGGCGAGCGCGATGGCGGGGCCAAAGACAAAGCCCAGATAAGATTGGAAGGCAAACAACTGTCCAAGCTGCCAGCGGCCCTGGATGATCCACAGCGCCCCCACCAGGAAGACCAGGCCGCGTGCCAGTTCGGGCGCGAGGCTGAAGGCCTGTCCGGCGAGCCAGTTGACGGCGGTCTGCTCGAGGGCCAGGTCGCGCGAGGTGCGCAGCGCGCCCATCACCTTGCCCGCGGTGCGCTCCTCGGTGGCAAAGGCTTTGATGAGCGGCGTGGCGGAGAGCGATTCCTGCACTTGGCGCGAGACCTGGGCCTGCTGCTCCATCGAGTGGTGGCTCAGGGCGTGCAGCTTGCTGAAGAAGAAGCGCACCGCCAGCGCCAGGATGGGCGCGCCCAGGAACGCCACCAGCGCCAGCCGCCACTCCATGTAAAAGAGCATCACCACGCCGCTGACCAGGCGCAACAGGCTGCTCAACATCGAGAGGGCCGTGCTGGAGAAGAACCAGCGCAGCCCCGCGACATCGCCGGTCAGGCGCTGCATCAGATAGCCGGTCTCTTTCTCGTCGAAGAAGGCCTTGGGGAAGCGCAGGGCGCGCTCGAGAAGGTCGCCCTGGATTTCGAGGATGACCTGTTGTTCGAAGCGGGCGAAGTAGAACTGCTGCAGGGCGTTGACGCCCAGGCTGGCGAGCTTCAGCAGGCCCAGCGCCAGCGCCCCATAGAGCAGGCGGTCATACCGGCCGGCCAGGATGGCCTCGTCGATCACGTAAGCGTAGACCAGCGGTTGGGGCAGGGCGATCAGCGTGGCCAGCAGCACCAACACGCCCCCGAACGCCAGCCCGCCCCAGTGACGGCGCAGGTAGGGCTGTAAGTTGGCAAGCCGCGCCCGCAGGTCCCTGGCGGATTCCGGCGCAGCCAGCCGGTCAACCGGGATCGTGCGGGAAAGCCCGCGCCGCAGGTAGGAGAACCAGGAAGTCATAATAGCTCACTATAGTGATTTAACCACAGAGACACAGAGTACACCGAGTAAACCTTTTATAAAAATCTCTGTGTTCTCCG
>JADYYC010000174.1 GCA_020853835.1 Anaerolineales bacterium | reverse complement strand
GCGCAGGCTGGTAGGTAAAACTCAAGCGCTTTTTGAACCGCCTCAAGGCAAATAACGTGGGCGCCCCGGCGAGCAGGATCAGAAACAGGTTCCCGAACGCCCGGCTGGCGTCCCAGACCAGCGAGGTGACAAGGTAGTACACGCCATAGCGCTGAAGCGTCTCCGTCAATCCCGTCCCCACAGACCAGTACTGGTCTGCAGGGCCGGCGATAAAGGGCCAGGACCACAGGTTCATAATCGCGCCATAAGCAAAACCCCAGAAGGCGCCGAACAACGCCAGCAGGATCACTTCGAGACGTGTGTTAACCCTGCCCAGCCCTCTTACCGGCAAGAGCACGAGAGGGGCGCTCATGCCCACCCAGCCGGCGGTGAACATCTGGCTTGGCAGCCAGGGGCCGACCCCGCCGGTGATGATGGCCGAGGTAAAGAGCGTCAACGCCCCCATCACAAAGCCCAGGCGCGCTCCGAAAACGTATCCGACCAGGATGATAAGAAAGAAAACCGGGCTGAAACCGCCCGGAGCGGGGATGGCGACCTCGATGAAGCGCAGCAGGGAGTTGATCGCGATCAGCATCCCCAACAGCGCGATCAACTTTGTGTCGATCGATTGGCTTTGCACTTCGAACAGGATCACCAGCACGCACAGCCCGAGCAGCAAAGTGTACATCAGGGGCGCCTCGCCAAGCCGGATCTGGTTGGGCGAACCCCGCTGAACCATGACCGGGCTGAAGAACGGGTAGACGAACGAACCGACGCCCATTAGCGTAGCGATCAGGTAAATCGTGACGCTCGAAATGCGGCTGGTCATTATTTGCGCAGTAAGATCACCGCCGCCAGGACGCCCAACAGCAGCAGGGCGAAGCCCCCAAAAGCGCCAAGCCCTGCCAATCCGCCAAGAACCAGCGCCAGCTTCGATGCGGAGGGTTTGGCCGCCCCGGCCGGCTCGTGATTGGCGAACTCTGCCTGAAAAGACGCCTCCAGGGTGGCTGGTTCGGGTGCGAGCGCCGCCAGGTCTGCCTGCTCGCTGGAGGCGGGCGAGAGGAGCGGCTGGGTGGGCTGCTCCGGGGCGGGCGCGGTTGCTGAAGGCGCGGCGGCTTCCAGGATGGGGTCCTCGGTCGATGGGGCTGTCTCTGGCGGCGTTTCAGCTTCCGCCTGGGGCAGCCCGGCTGTCTCGGAAGGCGCCTGCGCCGGGGCTTCGGCGGCGGTTGGGGGCGGCGCCTGGGTTTGCGTGGGGGGCGCGGCGGGCGGGGGGACGGTTGCGGTCGCTCCGACGATGATGGCCGTCGCCCAGCGCGGCGGCGAAGTGGGTATGAAAACCGGCGCGGTTGGGGGCGGCGAGGTGGGGGTGGCGCCGGGGGCGTCTCCGCCTGTTGTGGCGGTTGCCGCAGGCGGCGCACAGATTGCTTCAAACGAAGGTTTCACGGCTGGCGGTCCGAACTGGCCGTAACTCCAACCTTCGACCGCGCCAGCCGAAACCCTGTAGCTGCTGGCGCCCAGGTTGGAGTAGCGCCAGGCGGGCCCGCCTTCCGCGTGCGGGTCGAGGTGCCAGTAGGACCAGTAATTGGGCATATCGCAGAAGCAATTGTCCGCCTCGCACCCATCGTTCCCGATCTTGCAGATGCCGGCGCCGAGCCATGCATCGAAGTTTGCGGTGATGGCCAGGTTGGAGTTTTGCAATACTTCGTACCCCGAAACCTCGGCCGCCGAGACCTGGACGCATTTTTGAACGATCGTCCCGTCTTTGAACTGGATGACCAACCCCACCTGATTGAGGTTTGGCTGGGCGCTCGCCGCCGAGACGAGCCCGACGAAGAGCGCGACAACCAGGGTTAGAGCGGCGGCAGGGTGCGGCCACCAGGTCAGCTTGCCCTCTCTCAATTCGAACTCCTCCCCACCAGGGGTAGATAAAGCATGGGGCATTGGGTCAGAACGCCGTTGAATGGGAACGAGCGCTCCAGCAAGGCTGGAATGGCCTGCTGGGTCGAGAAAAGATTGGCGCCTGAACCGGGCTGAAATTCAAAACTCCCATCTGGAAGCTGCAGGCTCATCAGGTAGCTGATCGGATTGGTGTTGTTGATCGTCCAGGCAGACGGATCATCCCCGGTGGAGAGGATCGCCTGGATCACATAAGCGGTCGAATTGGCGTCGCTGTCTGTGCCGTAGGGCGAATCGGCGTCGTATGGAAACCCGCCGTCCGTATTCTGGGACTGCTTCAGAAAATCCAGACCGCTCACAATGCTGGATGAATGGGGACACTCGCCAGCGGCAATGAGCGCCTGGACTGCCAGCGCGGTGGTGTTGGTGTCGGCGCCGGTGCCAAAGCCCCCCGGCGTCCATTCCCAGCCTCCGCCGGACTGCTGGAGCGAGATGAGGTGTGCGACGGCGGCCTCCGGCAGGTTCTGCTCAAGCCCGATGGCGCCGAGGATGCTCCAGGCTTGCGGCCCGCCTCCCACACCGTAGACGCCGGTGAACGCGCCGGTGACCGGGTTATAAAAATCGAGCGGCTGGCTGACGCCGGAAGGCCAGCTTTCGTTTGCGCCGCTCAGCCCAACCGCTAGCTTGCCCGCTGCGTCGCCCCCGGAGGCATATCCGGCGGAGACCCCCTGAATGTAGTCGAGCAACGAGGGAGAGCTGAGCGTGATCCATGTCGAAGCGGAGAGGCCGTTTGCGGCGATGGAGATCAGGGTTTCGACGCTGGCGTTAGCCGAGCCGTAACCGCCGTTGACGGGGTCCTGCTTCGAGGCGAGCCAATCCAGCGCGTCCTGGGCGGCTTGAAGCTGAGGGGCGGGCGGCAGGCTGCCGACGCCCCACTCCGCCCAGCGCCAGCCTTCGACCGCGCCGTCGCCGATGGAGGTTGCGGCGGGGCCGGTCAGGTAGCCTTGCCAGGCGCTTCCATCCCAGTATTCGTAATTCCAGAACCGGTTGGGGTCGCAGAAACAATTCGCCGCCGGGCATCCGACGCCGTTGATCGAGCACACGGCGATAAAACCGCCGCCAAAGTCGACCGTTTCGATTGGCAGCCCGCTGTTTTGGAGCGCCTGCAAGCCGGAGATGGGCGCCGTAAAACTGACCTTGCGCACGATCTGGTCGCCGGGCCCAAACTGGATGGCGATGAGCGCTTCGTCGAGCGCGCCTGGGGCTGCCAGGGCGGGGTGGCCGGCTGACAGCGCAGCCACAAGGCTTACGGACAGAAGAAGCCCGAGCAGCAAGGTAAAAAGTACGAAAGATATTTTCTTGTGCATTTTTTCTCCTTTTTGATCCATCGTCAAATAAAGCACACGGCTTCTCCATTTCGAGGGGAAGCCGTGTGCTTTATCAAAACCGCCCATAAATGGGCGGGTGGATTGTGCTGAGCTAGGAAAAATTTGCACGCAACCCGGCCTCCCTGACCTCGAGGGAGAGAACGAGTAAGCTGAAAGGCAGGTACTCGGACTTAACTCAGAAAGAGTATTACCGTTGCGGGACAGTGCCGGACTTTCCATCATCTGGATCACCGGCTTCCCCTCTTAGGCGCTGCGCATCCGGGCGGACAGCGCACCTTTCGCTAACTTCTTATTCAGTTGTGAATGCTGAGATATTGATGCTAATTTATCATCAAGGTTTGTTCTTGTCAATGGGGCGGCTGGAAGCGAGACGAAAAGCCTATCTTTTTAGCCAAACGCCACGTCGAGCGCCATCATCACCGCAAAGCCGAGCATCGCCCCAAAGGTGGCGACGTGGGTGTTCTGCGCGAGCTGCGATTCGGGGATGAGCTCTTCCACCACCACGTAGATCATCGCCCCCGCGGCGAACGCCAGGGCGTAGGGCAGGATGGGGCGCATCAGGAGCACCGCCGCCGCCCCGACCACGCCCGCGAGCGGCTCGACGATGCCGGATAGCTGTCCGTAGAAGAACGCTTTCCAGCGGCTGAAGTTCTCGCGCCGCAGCGGCACGGACACCGCCATCCCCTCGGGGAAGTTCTGCAGTCCGATGCCCAGGGCGAGCGCCACCGCCCCCGCCAGGCTGGCGGAGGGGATGTCGGCGCCCAGCGCCCCAAACGCAACCCCCACCGCCAGGCCCTCGGGGATGTTGTGGAGCGTGATCGCCAGCACCAACAACACGCTGCGCTGCCAGTTGGTGCGGATGCCCTCGGCCTGGTCGATGGAGAAGCCCAGGTGCAGGTGCGGCAGGATCTG
>JADYYC010000173.1 GCA_020853835.1 Anaerolineales bacterium | reverse complement strand
CCAAAATAGTGTCTGGGGGAGGGTTTTAAAACAGCAGGTGCAGCGCACGTCTATCGAGCGCTGCACCTGTATCCTATCCGGCAAAGGGGAATCAACCCTTTAGCTTGATCTTCGAGCCGCTGGCGCCAGGAGAGGCCGGCGGAGGAGGCGCGGAGCGGAGTCGGATACCGCTGCTCTTCTTTGTTGAGCCGCCTTTCGAGCCTCCGCCGCCGCGCAGGCGTGGCAGCAGGACCGCGAAGAAAAGTGGGACGAGGAGGAGCAAGCCCAGGACGATCAACAGCCCGACAAAGACCAGCCAGTTGGCGGGCGCCTGAACCTCAGGGACCAGCCCGCCCGGGTTGTAACGGGTCGGCGGTTCGACCATGCCGAGCAGACCGCCCGACGTATCGGAAACCTGGGCGCTCAAGGCGCGGTTCAAGCCATCACGCAGCTTGGCGGGCGAGGTATAGGTGACGATGTACTCGCTCTGCATCGCGCGGCCGTATTTCTCGTAGAGCGCCTTGAGCGACTCGGCGTCATTTGCATAGCCGTACACCCCGCCGGCCTGCTCCGCAAAGGCTTGCAAGGCCGGCTCGTCCAGGGCGGTCAGGGCGCCGGTGCTGTGCGATGGATCGCCCAACCCGACGACGGAAATCGAAAGCCCTTGCGGGCCAACCAGCCGCAGCACTTGCTGCGGGCTCAGCCTGCTGCGGTTATCCAGCCCATCGGTCATGACGATGATCGCCTTGCGCCCGCTCACCGCTTCCAGGATGGCGATGCCCTCCCCCAGGGCGTCGAACATGGCGGTATCGCCCTGAGCTTTGATCGCGTTGACGGCGGTCTGCATTTTGCGGCGGTCGGTTGTGAGCGGCTGGGCGTAATCGATCTCGGTGTTGAAGGTCAACAGGCCGACCAGGTCGTCGGGGCGGGCCTGGTTCACATAGGCCGAAGCCGCTTCCTTGGCCGCTTTTAGTTTCCCGGCATGGTTCATGCTGCCCGAAGTGTCGACGATCAACAGGGTGCTCAGCGGGCCGATGTCGCCGGCGGCGCTCACCCCATCCAGCTTCATCTCTTCGCCGTTCTCCAAGAGCTTGATCTGATTGGGGGCGACCGGGACGGGCATGCCGTTTGCGTCGACCACCGAGACATAGGCGGTCACCTGCGGAAAGCGCGAGGTATCGACCTGGGTGATCAAAGCCGAAAACGATTCGGGCAGCGGTGTGGCCTCGGCCTGAGGGCCGGCCCCCGGCTGCGGAGGGGTCTGGAACCGGGGGGTAAACCCGGTCAGGCTGATAAACAGCAGGGATACCAGGAAGACAGCCAGAAAAACTTCGAGTGTCTTCTTCACAACTCACCTCTTTTCGTGGTAAACCAGTTGGGTGTTGCCCACCTGGATGGTCTGGTGGTTTTTCAGTTGAGCCTGCTCGATGCGCTTGCTGTTGATGAAGGTGCCTTCCAGGCTCATGTCTTTGAGGTTGAAATGCGTGCCAAAGCCCTTCAGCATGGCGTGCTGGGGCGATACGTCGGGGTCGGGCAGCACGATGTCGGACTTGAGGGCGTCGCTGCCGATGAAAGCCGCGGGGCCTTCCGCTCTCAGGAACTTATCCAGGATGAACTCGGTGCCTTTGAGCTTGCCCGAGGCGACCTCCAGCCAGGCCTTCGAGAGCAGGAAGACGATCAGGGCGATAAAGGTGCCGACCGAGGCCCCCAGCAGGAGCAGCCCCGCGGCTTTGCCGATCAGCGGGTCGGCCAGGAAAGCACGCGCCGCGTCAAGCAGCAGGCTGCCCATAATGCCCCCGAGCAGACCGCCCAGGGCGCCTTTCCAGATTTGGCTGCCGCCCGTAAAGCTGGCCGCCAACCCGATCAGCAGGCCAAAGATGCCCCAGCCGATGACGCGCGCCCAGGCCTGACCTCCCAGCAGTTGGAACAGGCCTTCGGCGAGCGGCAGGCCAACCGCCCCGCCGACCAGCCCCAACAGGCCGCTCAGCAGGGCGCTGCGCCCGGCTCGGATCCAGTTGCGGGTGAACAGCCCCTCGGCCAGGCCGATCATCAAGCCGATAAACAGGCCGATCATGGCGCCGACTACCACCTCGCTCAGGTAAACGTTTTGGGTGAATGACAGGCCGATCAGGTTGCTGACCTGCCAGCCGATCACACCTCCGATCGCGCCCATCACACCATAATAGTAGAGTCGCGCGGTTCGATTCATAGGGGTCTCCTTTTATATCAGGGGCGCCTGGGGGAACATATTCCGCCAGTGCACCACGCTGCGCCGGTTGCGATGATGAAGTTCGTAAAATCCAAAGTAGTAACGCGGATCCAATGTCCCATCGTTTTGGCGGATGAAAAAACCTGCGGTTGCCGAGTGCGGCTCCACCACCAGGGCGACGTGGTAGGGCTCGGGGAAGAAGTTGCGGTGCAGCCAGGTGTCGTACTCGGACAGGAAAACGCCCATCCGCGGGTGGGTGTGGTACCAGCCAACCAGCTCCTTGCCGGGGTAGCGCTCCTTGAGCTCGTTGTACAGGGACACCTGAGTGTCCTGGGTGAAGGTCAGGAACGCGCTGCCATGGCGGGTGTGCGGGGCCGGGAGGATCGCCTCCACGATGATGAACGGGGCATCGGTAGACTTATCTTCCCGCCATTTGCCGACCAGCCAGCCGCCCACCTCGTTATCGAGGTCGCTGCCCGCGTGGGCGCAGATGCGCACGTAGGCGCGCTGGGTGACGAAGACGGCGACGCCCGGGGTCAGCCGGTCGTCCTCGACCAGGGCGCGCCAGCGCCAGGCGCGTTTGCAAGGGATGTGCGAGCGGCGCGGAGGGGGCGGGTCAGCCGGCAGGAGGCGGATCGAGGGATCGGACATTCGTGGTAGAATCTCCATACGCGTTTGGGTGAGGCCAGGCGGCAGTCGGTCAGGACATGCCTCCTGGCCGATCCTTTATCCCGCCGTGATATCGGCGGTGATGAGCAGGCGGTCGTCCTGCGGCACCCCGGCAGCGTTGAGGGTCTCCTCGTCCTGAAGCTCGCGCCCCAGGGCTTTGCTGTCCAGGCGGTAGTTGATCGGACGACCGTCAGGGCCAGTGGTGGGAAGTTCCAGCGAGGTGGTCAGCTCGGGGATCAATTCCCTCACCGGCACGTCATCGGGGACTTCCGCCGTGCGGGTGCCGCCAGCGGGGAGCACCAGGGTTACGTTTGTGTCTGACATAGTTATTCCTCCATAAAATTGTTTTGATCTGATGATATGGGCAGCCCTTGGCCGGGCCAGGCTGCCTGCGGCGTGTCCGCCGCCGAAAAGCATCACTTCAAGCGGATGCGTTTCTTCTGTTGTTGAGGTGAAGCTGCGGGTTTGAGGATCTTCACCTTTTCAGGGCGCAGGAGCTCGCGCTGATCGACCGGGAAGTAGTCCGGGTGCTCCTGACGGTAGAGACGGCTCCAGCGAGCGGCTTCCGGGTCCCAGGGAAACGGCGGGCGGGTGGGGTCGTCGTGAAAATTCTTGTACTGCACCATCTCGCCGATCATGAGCACCAGGCGGTCGAGCGAACGGCTGGCGGTCCACCAGGCCGCGTCGATGCAGACCGTGCCGTTGAGGTGGTTGATGTTGGGATGCCAGATCGGGGTAAGCCATTTCATGCCGGGCCAGCGCTGCGGGTACTGGTTGTGCAGGTAGATCTCAACCTGGTGGCGGTCGCCCAGCTTCGGGCGCCCCTGGCGGTCAACGCCGATAACGCCCTTGCACTTGTACGTGACGATGTAAGTCTCGGGCGGCAGGCCGGGGCGGACCGCTTTGGCGCTGTATTCGATCAGGTCGCTGCGCGCCGCCAGTTCCTGCATAAGCTGGTAATCGCCCCACAGGCGGCGCATGCGCGGGCTCTGCCCGGTGGTCATCGCGCCGGCGGTGATGTCGGCGGTGAGGATCAGGCGGTCGTTTTCGGGCACGCTGGCCATGTCGAGCGTCTCGTCTTCGCTGAGCTCGCGGCCCAGCGCTTTACTGTCCAACCGGTAGCCCATCGGGCGGCCATCCGGGCCGATGGTGGGGAGCTGGAGCAGCCCCACCAGTTCGGGGACCAGATCGCGGATCTGAACGTCGCCGGGCATCTCGGCCTGGCGGGCGCCGCCGTTGGGTAAAACGATCGTGACAAGGATCTCAGCCATTTGGAACACTCCAGGTTTGTTTTTCTATTTGCATCCAATGATTACGCATGGTAGTGCGGGACCTGGCAGGTGCCGGTCACATCCCAGCAATCCGCGTGGTGATACGTGTGGCAGATGGGGCACACCCTGACGCCGCGCGGATCGTTCTCGGTGACAATTTCCAGGCAATAGGGGCAGCGGTGCTCTTCCTTGCCAATCAGCCGCACCGGCGCCACGGCGGAGCGCCCCGAAGCCGTGCGGCGCGGCGATGGGCTGCTGCGCCGCGCGTGGCGCGCCTGAAGTTTTACGGATGGACGGCGGGAATGACCGCGCGGGCGGGGGTCGGGCTCTGGCAGGCCGTGCTGCCACCAGTCGCGCAGTTTATCTTGCAGGTTTTCCCACCTGCCGGGCCATGATCCGGGCTGCAGGATCGAGGAGGGTTTGTTTTGCGGCGCTGGAGGTGCGCCCCCGCGGGCCACAGAAGGCGGCGTGGGCGCAGCGCTGGCGCGGCTCGCGGGGTTCGCCCATCCCCTCCCGGCCGGGCGCGGCTTGAACTTCCAGGCGCTCAAAGAGAGCCAGGCGACCAACGCGGCGAGCAGGAACTGACCCAGCCAGCCCAGGTTCAGCGAGCTCTGGTCTTGGGCGGGCAGCCGCGTGCCCAGCAGGCCGCGTGAGATAAGCCCGAGGAAGACCAGCCCGATTAGCAGCGCCAGGAAGGCGGTCAGCAGCCGCAGCGCGTATGTCCGCCCTGCCAGCACATAGCGGGTCGAAAAACCGGCTGCCAGCCCGATGCCGGCAACCAGCACCCATTGCAGCACGGCGGGCACAATGCCGCGGTTGGCAAGGTAGATCAGAAATGTGAGACCGGACGCAGCAAGGGTGGCCAGGATGACGGTCAAAATACGTCCGGGCAGGCTGTCATTAAACTTGCGCATGGTCAATAAACGCTGGCCTTCCATCGTATGGGATTGCATCTCGGACCTCAGTCGCGCAGGATGACTTTGCCGCGGGCCGGGTTGAGACGGATCTCTTCCGAGCGGACCGTATCGCTGAGGCGGATGCGCTTGCGGATCTCATCCTTGCGGGCGGGGGACGCTCCCTCGAAGTCGCGAAAGTGGAGCGCTTCGAGGAGGTCGCCGGTCATCTCGTAGAAGCGGTATTCTTGAGCGTTGAAGGCGCGCAGGATGTGCAGCGGCGGGACCCCCACGCTGGCGAGGGTGCGGTTCAAGAACGGCTCTGCGCCGGTGATGGCGTGAGTCATCTCGGTCTCGCGCATGGCGCCGCAAGTGGGGCAGTGGGCGGACTCGAAGCTGACTTCTGAGATCGGTTTGAGGATCTGCTCGACCGTCTGGCAGGTCGGGCACTTGAGCGAGAGGATCAACTCCTGGTCGAGTTCGACGACCGTATCCGGGCCGAGCTCGGCCGCGGCGATGCGCAGCAGATCCGAAAGGGTGGTGGAGTGGACGCTGGCGGGCAGT
>JADYYC010000172.1 GCA_020853835.1 Anaerolineales bacterium | reverse complement strand
TTCGCGTTCCCTTTCGCGTTCCCTTTCGCGTTCCCTTTCGCGTTCCCTTTCGCGATCACGCTCCTGCACGAGCATCTGACTGTCGATCCCGGCCCCCAGCAGCCCCTGGTGGAGGCGGTTGGCCGCCCGCCCGGCCCCGCCGCGGCGCTCGTTCGTGCTGGCGTGCAGGATTCTCATCGGTCGATCGCGTTCGAAGAAGACCCGCGCCACCGGCGTCTCAAACGGCTCCCCGCCCATGCCCCTCCGCGGGGTCGATCCGCCACAAATAGGCCAGGCGCTGCGCCCGGCGCGCCCCCCGGCGCAGCCGGGATAGATAGCGGGCGCGTTGCCACAGGTACACGGCCAGGTCCAGCGCGTCGCGGGGCCTGATCCGGGTCAGCGCCCTCAGCCTGAGCATAAAGCGGGCGCGCAGCCGGCGCACCTCGCGCGGGTCGTACCGCCCCTCGCGCTCCAGCCGCTCCAGAAACGCAAACAGAGCCTCGACCGCCTCATCATCTTCGCGCCCGCGGACGGGGAGATCGCCCTGAAGCCAGCCGCGCAGCCGCCGCACCGTTTCGGGCGGCAGGTCCAGCCCGGCGCGGCGCAGGTTGTCTCGGGCGACGTGATCTACCCAGGCGGCGAGGGCTTCGCCAGCCTCCACGCTGGCCTGGGCGGGGTGCTCGCGCCGCAATACGAGCGGTTCGGACAGGTTCACGCCCTGGCCGTGCTCCAGCAGCCGCGACCAGAGCTCGTAATCTTCGCACTGCGCATACGCCGGATTATAGCCCAGACCGCCGCGGACGAGCGCGGCGCGGCGCAGCATCACCGCGCTGTGGGCAAAGGGGTTGTCGAAGAGCAGCGCCAGGCGGATAGCGCCGTCGCTCAGCGGCGGCTCGACGAGCCGCAGCGCGCCCGCCTCGCTCAGCTGGTAGAACGCGCTGCCGGCGATCACCAGATCCGGCTGGCGCTCCATGCGCTCGACCTGCCGTTCCAGCCGGCCGGGCAGGCTCAGGTCGTCGGCGTCCAGGCGGGCGACATAGCGCCCGCGCGCCAGGTCGAGGCCGCGGTTGAGGCTGCGCGCCACGCCCGAGCGTTCATGGCGGAAGGGGCGCAGGCGCGGGTCGCTCTGCGCCAGCTCCGCCAGAAGGCGCGGCGTGGCGTCGGTCGAACCGTCGTCGATCACGATCACTTCCAGGCTGCGCAGCGATTGGTCGAGCAGGCTGCGCAGCGCCTGGACGAGCATTTGTGCGCCGTTGTAAACCGGGACCAGGGCGCTCACCAGCGGTTCGGCTTCAGCCTTCATCGGCCGTCCCCCGTCCGCGCAGCCCCGCCAGGAAGCCCGGCAGCGGGAGCAGGCGCAGCGTCTCCTGGACGGTTTCGAGCAGGGCGCGCCCCTCCAGCCCCGCCAGCGCGAGCAGGTAAGCCGCCCCGAAGACCAGCGTCTTGAGCCCGGCGGAGAGCCAGTCCGACCCGCCGGGGGGCAGCGCCGCGGCCGCGGCCAAGCCCAGCCCCAGCCCCGCCGCCAGCCCGGCCGCGGGGGCGGCGAAGAGCTTCCAGAGCGAGACGTCGACGTGCGCCCGCGCGTAGCGCAGGGCGAGGAAGGCGCCGTAGACGACCATCAGATCCATCGCCAGCGCCACCCCGACGATGCCGTAGCGCGGGCCGAGCGTGGTCAGCCCCGCCACCAGCAGCGTGAGCTGCGCCAGGCGCACGCGCGTGATCTGCTCCGGCTGGCCGACCGCCACGAGCACGTTCGAGACGCTCGCCTTGATCGGGTCGAGCATGCTGAACACGAGCATGAGCCGGAAGGCGTCGAGCATCGGCAGCCAGCGCGCCCCGAGCAGCAGGCGGATCAGCTCGGGGGCGACGAGCGCCAGCCAGCCCGAAAAGAGGAACCCGCTGCGCACCAGAAAGGCGTTGGTCTGGAAGAAGGCGCGCGAGAGCCGCCGCCGGTCGTACTTGGCCTCGGCGTAGGTGCCGATGACCACCGAGTTGACCGGGTTGGCGAGCGCCAGGCGCGGGTAGGTGGCGAACTTGAAGGCGCGCGAGTAATAGCCGAGCAGCAGGTCGCCCAGGTAGAAGCTCGACCACAGGTTGTCGAGGTTGTCGAGGGCGGTGTCGAGCAGGTTGTTGAGCAGGTTCTTGCTCCCAAAGCCGAGGAAATAGCGGACGGCGCGGGCGTCCCAGGCCAGGCGCGGGCGCCAGAACGGCTTCCACAGGTAGAAACCAACGCACGAGAAGACCAGCATCACCAGCGCCGAGACGAGCAGCGCCCAGATCGAGCGCGTGGTAAAGGCAATCGCCAGCGACAGCCCGGCCGAGACCAGGCTGACCGCCAGGTCCACCAGCGCCGGGCGGCGGTGCTCCACGCGGCGGATCAGCACCAGCCGGGGCGTGTACATGAAGCGCTGCAGGTAGGTCACGACCACCAGGAAGAGCAGCACAAAACGCCGCAGCCCGTCGAAGAACAGCAGGCCCGCCCCGACGAGCAGCAGCGCCCAGGCGCTCTCGAAGATCAGCCGCAGCGTGAAATAGACCGCCGCGGCCCGCTCCTCGTCCTCGCTCTCGGGGGCGCGGTGCAGGAAGGCGTTCGTCAGCCCGAACTCGAAAAGCGTGCTGCTGAGCAGGATGACCGCGGTGACGCCGGCGAAAAGCCCGAAGTACTCCACCGGCAGCAGGCGCGCCAGCAGCACCGACTGCGCCAGCGACACCGGCAGGGTGATCAGGTTGGCGAAGGTGGTCCAGCCGGCCGAGCGGAGGCTGCGCTGCGCCAGGCTCATCCCGCCTCGGGCTGGCTCGAATTTGGGGCGAAAAGTGGGGAGGGCGGCCTGCGGGGGGTCATCCTGGCGCAAGTATAGCACGAACGCCCGCCCACCCGGATGGTATACTTCGGGCGGAAATGAGATGAAACGCGTCGCCATCGATGGCAGGCTGATCTTGCCGCACATGAGCGGGATCGGGCGGGCGCTGACGGGCCTGTGCCGCGGGCTGGCGGGGCTCGAAGCGGACGAGCTGAGCTACGAGCTGTGGCTCCAGCGCGGGCTGCCGCCCGATCACCCCGCCCGACAGCTCGCCGCCCCGCGGCTGCGCCTGGTCGAGCTGCCCGCCCGCCACATGAGCCTGAGCGCCCAGGCGCGCCTGCCGCTCGAACTGCTGCGCCGCCGCCCCGACCTCTACCACTACCCGCACTTCGACCTGCCCGCGCTCGCTCCGGGGCGCTCCGTCGTCACGATCCACGATCTGAAATACCTCGCCAACCCGCAGTTCTTCCCCCGCCAGGGGCGCCTGAAGCGGCTGGCGGTGATGCTGATGGCGCGCCGCGCCTGCCGCCGCGCCCGGCGCGTGCTGTGCGACTCCGAGTTCACCGCCGGAGACCTGGAACGGCGCCTGGGCGTGGGGCGCGAGAAGCTGCGCGTCGTCCCGCTGGGGGTCGACGAGGCCTTTTTCGAGCCCCTCCCCCTCGCAGCGCTGCAAGCCTTCCGGCGCCAGCGCGG
>JADYYC010000171.1 GCA_020853835.1 Anaerolineales bacterium | reverse complement strand
TGGTCCTGGCGCTTCTGCTTGGCGCCTGCGCGCCGGCTGCCACCCAGGCGCCCCCGCCACCGCCCACTCAACCGCCTGCGCCCGCCGCTACTGAGCCGCCCGCGCCGGCTGCCACCGAACCGCCCGCGCCCGCCGCCACCGAAGAACCTGCGCCGGCTGCAACTGAAGAGCCTGCGCCGCCGGCCCCAGAGCCAATCACGCTCAACTTCTGGAGCGGGCTTGGTTCGCCGGACAATGTCCCTATGGCTGCGTTGGTCAAAGAATTTAACGAAACCAACCCCTATGGGATCACGATCGAGGAGACCGAGCTGGATTGGGGAACGCTGTACAGCAAGATCGTGCTGGACACGAAAGCCGGCAACCCGCCCGATGTTCTCACCATGCACCAGACGAACATAATTCAGAACGTCAGCCTGGGTATTTTGCAGCCCGTCGACGACCTGGCGAAAGAATTTGGCCTGACCGGCGATGATTTCGTGAAAACGGCCTGGGAGGGCACGCAGGTCGATGGCAAGCGCTATGCTATCCCGTTAGATCTGCACCCTCTGGGTCTATACTATAACGTCGATTTCTTTGAAAAAGCCGGCCTCGATCCTAATAAGCCTCCCACGAATAAAGAGGAGTTCCTGGAGTATGCCAAGAAATTGACCGTGGACGAGAACGGCGATGGAACGCCCGAACAGTACGGCATCGCGCTGGGCTACAGCGGCGGTGTTCCCTTCCGCACCTGGATGTCGCTCGTATGGCAGAATGAAGGTCAGCATATCCTCAATGAAGATCGCACAAAGGCTGCCTTTAATACCCCAGAAGCGATAAATGCACTGCAATTCTTGTACGACCTGGTTTACACTCAGAAAGTCTCCCCTCCTGGTGAGCAGGATCCTGATGATGACTTTATGAAGGGCCATGTCGCTATGGTCATCACTGGCCCCTGGGCGATGGGCGATTACAACAAAATTGAAGGTTTGAACTACAAGACTGCCATGATCCCGGTGATCTACGACCACCCGGCCGCATGGGGTAACTCGCACACCTTTGCCTTCCCGGCTGGCGTTGACCCGGCCAAGACCAGGGCTGCGATGCAGTTTGTTAAATGGATGTCGGATCGAGACTTCGAATGGTCCAAGAACTCCGGCCACCAGCCTGTGCGCATAAGCGTACTGGAATCTCCAGAGTTCAAACAGCTTGTGAACTGGCAGGCCTTTGCCAACACGCTGCCTTACGCACATTACTATCCGGCCATCGTCAAACAGGCCGAGGTTTTTGGTCGCGAGCCCACCTCGCCATTTGTGATCATGATGGAATCGGTCATGCTCGATCAGGCTACCGCTGCGGATGCGATCGCCACGGCCGAGCAAATGGTGAACGACCTGCTGGCTCAGCCATAACCGCTTCATGCTGCCTCTGAGCCTGTAATTCTGAGCCTCCTGTCGCCTTATATCGAGGCGGCAGGAGGCGATACTGGAGGTGATGCGTTGGGTGTCCATAAACATAATCGACGTGGCGCATACTGGTTTCTCGCGCCATATTTTCTAATGTTTTTCTTCTTCTTTTTGTTGCCGGTGCTGACCATCCTGCCAATGAGTTTTACTCGCTGGAGCATCGTTGATAAGCCTGTGTTTGTTGGCCTGGGTAATTACATACGTATGTTCAACGATAAATTCTTTTGGAAGGCTGTTTCAAACACCTTTTACTACACCATCCTCGTCACCATTGTGCTTACGGTATTGGGTTTGCTGTTGTCGGTGCTCCTCAATCAGCCGCTGAAAGGCCGCGTTTTGGGTAGGGTCTTTGTCATCATGCCTTACGTGATCTCCAGCGCGGTGGCCGGTACGGTCTGGAAATGGATGTTTAACCAGAATTTCGGCATAATTAACAGCTATTTACGCCAGGTTGGCATCCCACCTTTTTCATTCTTGACCAGTCCTCAGTGGGCCATGCCCTCGATTGTCTTGATGAACGCCTGGTGGTCGGTCGGATTTAATACCATCATCTTCCTGGCTGCATTGCAGGGCATCCCGGAAGAACTTTTTCAAGCTGCCCAGGTGGATGGCGCCAACCCCTTCCAGGCTTTTCGTTACATCACCCTGCCGCTTCTGCGTCCGATCATCCTGTACGTGACTGTTTTATGTGCTGCTAATTCCTTCCAGATGTTTGACGAAGCCTACATCATGACGCAGGGAGGGCCCGTCGGGTCGACTGCGACCCTGGTGTATAGAACCTACAACACGGCTTTCGAAGCTTTTCGCTTTGGAGATGCGGCGGCCCTCTCCGTGGTCACGATGTTATTTATCTTAATTATGACCACCGTGCAATTCAAAGTCTCAGGTCGGGAGGCGTTTGAATGAACAAGAAGGTCTCTCGTCTCATCCTTTATATTATTCTGGTTCTGGTGATCATCTGCTATGCCGTGCCGCTGATGGTGATCGTATCTACCTCTCTGAAAACCGATACTCAGGCGATGACGAAAGAGTTCACCTGGATTCCAAACCCGGTGACGTTCGAACAATATGAAATTGTGTTGGATCGTTTCCCGTTTGATCGTTGGATCCGCAACAGCGTCATCGTAACCATTGGCTCGGTGCTTCTGGTCTTAGCCGTCAGCCTTCCGGCAGGTTATGCTTTTGCGCGGCTTGACTTCAAGGGCAAAAACGCGTTGTTCGCCCTGAGTCTGCTGACGATCATGCTGCCGTTCTTTGCCTATACTCCGCAGCTCTATTTGATGTTTTCTTATCTGAAACTACTCAATAAACATATCGGGTTAATGATCCCGCTGTCTACCAGCGGCATCAGTATTTTCCTGTTGCGACAATTTATCCTCCAGATTCCAAAAGAGCTGGATGATGCCGCCCTGATTGATGGATGTAACAACTGGCAGATCTTCACTCGTATCATCCTGCCGCTCACACGTCCGGCTGTGATCAGCGTGGTCATTTTCACCACCATCCGCAGCTGGAACGCCCTGATGTGGCCTTTAATCGCCGCCAGTGACAACAAAGCCAAGACGCTTCCGGTCGGTCTGGCGGTAAACGTCTTCTACGCGACGACCGGGGTCGTGCGCCCCCAACCTTACGGTGTGATTATGGCGGCTGCGCTTTTGTCGATCTTGCTGCCAGTCGTGATTTTTATTTTGTTGCAGCGCTATTTCGTCCAGGGTATCGCTACCACTGGCTTGAAGTAAATTCTCTTGATGAAAGGTCTGTTTTCTTCATGGAGTCTCATTTTGTCATTGAGCCTACCCCACGCTTCCCGCGCTGTCATGCGGGCACCATTTGCGAGCTCACAAACGGGGACTTACTGGCAGCCTGTTATGCCGGCTCCGCCGAGAGCGCTCCCGATTCGGTCATCCTAGGCGCGCGCCTTCCGAAAGGCGAAGGCCGGTGGCATACCCCCGAGGTATGGGTAGACGTCGCTGACCACGCCGCTGGCAACCCGCGCCTTTTTACCGGCCCCGACTCTGCTGCCTGGTTAATCGCCCCCATTAATTACGGGCGCTGGTGCGATGGCGGTACGCGCATGTTCTTTAAGCGCTCGTTTGATGACGGTCACACCTGGAGCGACCTGGAGATTCTGACCACTCGCAGGCGTATTCTCGGAAAGAATAAGCCGCTCTTTATCCCGCCGAGGACCTGGATCCTACCGGTGGAATATGAGGGCATCGGCGACGTGGCTTTTTTCCGCTCGGCCAACAACGGCCGTTCCTGGCAAACTATCGATTGCCCTGACAACGGCGCCTATCTGGACCAACCCACCCTGGTCCAGCTTTCTGATGGCAGCCTGCTGGCCTACCTGCGCTCCTGGGAGGGCTATATTTACCAGACCCGTTCGAGCGATCTTGGCCGCTCTTGGTCGACGCCTGTTCCGACCTCGCTCTTGAACCCCAATAGCGGGATCGACATGGTTCGCCTGCGCTCTGGCCGGTTGGTGCTGATCTATAACCCGGTGGGTTTGGGAGCCAGGGGTGATCTGACCGTCAACCACGCTGAGGGCCAGAGCGTGATCGAGCGTTACGACTTGCGCGCGCTGAACCGTCAAGGAGACATGGAGCTGGCGCGCATGAATGGCGTGGCTGTCCCCGAGGATGAGTGGGAGGCAGACGGCTTGCTGCGCTGGGGCCCGCGCACGCCGCTGGTGGTAGGGGTTTCCGACGATGAAGGCCACACCTGGCGCACTGCCCGGGTGCTCGAAGACGCCCCTGGCGAATACAGCTATCCGGCCGTCATTCAGGGGTCGGATGGCGCAATCCAC
>JADYYC010000170.1 GCA_020853835.1 Anaerolineales bacterium | reverse complement strand
GTCCAAGATTTCTCCTCGCTGCGCTCGTCGAAGAGGAAATGGCCCTCACCTCGGCCGGAGGAGCGAGGGCGCGCGCGTCGAACCCCCTCGTTTGGACACAGATTTTCACAGATTTCCACAGATCGAGATTATTAAGACTTCCGAAGTCTGCGAGACTTCGGAAGTCTTGCCCCCTCCTTTGTCATTTCGAACCGCCGTCAGGCGGTGAGAAATCTTGCTTCTCGCCATCCAAGATTTCTCCTCGCTCCGCTCGTCGAAATGACGGGAGGAGGGCAGCCCCCTCTCCCCCTGGGAGAGGGCCGGGGTGAGGGCGCGCGAGACGGGGTGAGGGCCAGCGCGTCGAAACGCCGGCGCGGACTCCCTCTCCCCCTGGGAGAGGGCTGGGGTGAGGGCACGCGGGTCGGGGCGAGGGCTGCGACGCATATAGCGCAGCCGCCCGCTCGCGGGTATAATTCAGCCGCAATTCGTGAACGCCTCCGCCATGGAGCGCTATCGCCGGCTGAGGCTTTTTTCTGCGCAATCGATGCGCCAGGCTCCGTCCGGCGCAGAGGATTACTATTTTTGAAGTCAGGAGCAACCGTAATGTACACACAGATCGAAAAAGTTCACGCCCGCGAGATCCTCGACTCGCGCGGCAACCCGACCGTCGAAGTCGAGATCACGCTCGAAGACGGCGCCTTTGGGCGCGCCGCGGTGCCCTCCGGGGCCTCCACCGGCGTACACGAAGCGCTCGAACTGCGCGACGGCGATAAAAGCCGCTACGGCGGCAAGGGCACGCTCAAAGCGGTCGAACACGTCAACCAGCAAATCGCCCAGGCGATCATCGGGCTGGACGGGCTCGACCAGGCCGCCCTGGACGGGGCGATGCTCGCCCTCGACGGCACCCCCAACAAGAGCGTGCTCGGTGCGAACGCCATCTTGGGCGTCAGCCTGGCCGCCGCCCGCGCTGCCGCGGCCTCAGCCGGCCTGCCGCTCTACCGCTACCTGGGGGGCGTCTCGGCCCGCCTCCTGCCCGTGCCGATGTTCAACATCCTCAACGGCGGCGTGCATGCCAACTGGCAGGGCACCGACTTCCAGGAGTTCATGATCGCCCCGCTCGGCGCGCCGAACTTCCGCGAGGCGCTGCGCTGGGGGAGCGAGGTCTACCAGGCGCTCAAGGGCGTGCTCAAGAGCGGCGGCTACGCCACCGGCGTGGGCGACGAGGGCGGCTTTGCCCCCGCGCTGAAGACCAACGCCGAGGCGGTCGAACTGATCCTCAAAGCGATCGAAAAGGCCGGTTACAAACCCGGCGAGCAGATCGCCCTGGCGCTCGACCCCGCCACGAGCGGCATCTACGAAGATGGGCTGTACAACCTGCGCACCGAGGGGCGCAAGATCAGTTCGGCTGAGATGGTCGAGCTGTGGGCGGGCTGGGCCGCCAAATACCCCATCGTAGCCATCGAAGACGGGCTGGCCGAGGACGACTGGGAGGGCTGGAAGCTGCTCAACCAGACCATCGGCGACCGCGTGGAGCTGGTGGGCGACGACTTGTTCGTCACCAACGTCACCCGCATCGCCCGCGGCATTGCCGAGAACTGCGCCAACGCGGTGCTCATCAAGCTCAACCAGATCGGCTCGCTGACCGAGACGATCGCCGCAATCGAGATGGCGCGCAAGGCGGGCTGGGGCTCGATGGTCTCGCACCGCTCGGGCGAGACGGTGGACACCTTCATCGCCGACCTGACCGTCGCCATGGGGACGGGGCACCTCAAGACCGGCGCCCCCTGCCGCGGCGAGCGGGTGGAGAAGTACAACCAGCTCATGCGCATCGAAGAGGAGCTGGGCGAGGCGGCGGTCTACGCCGGACGCCAGGCGTTCGTGCGCTAATTCTTCAGAAGGGGGGTTCGACGCTCACCGCACGGCGCCGGCATAGGCTGGCGCCGTTTCCTTATCTATGGAGATCTCCTCGGTCTGCACGTCGTAAGCCAGCAGTTCGCCATAACGCCCCCAGTTGATCAGGTTTTCGAGCTGGCTCTGGGCGACCTCGGGCGGGAACTCTAAATTGAGCGCCGATTCGACCACGTCCCACTTCAGGCGCTGATCGCCGGCGGCGTGGAGCATCTTGAGCAGCCAGCGCATCATCGGCAGGCGGCGGGCGCGGGCGGCGAAGATCTCCTTGCGCGCCAGGATGCTCGCCTCGGCAAACGTCTGCCCCAGCGGGGTGAGCTCCATATCGCCGTTGCCGATGACCGCAAAGCCGAGCAGCTCGGCCGTCTCGGTCAGGCGCAGCAGGCGGTCGGTGTCAACCCCCAGCTCGTCTTCGAGCAGGTAGATGTCGTGCTGCGGAAGGTCGGATTCGGCCAGGTGTTCGAGCAGGCCGGTCAGGTCGTCGAGCGAAACCTCGGGCAGGCGGCGCGTGACGCCAACCTCGCCCGGGGCGACGCCCATCTCTTCGCTCTCGGGGCGCGTCTCGCCGGCCAGGGTGGCGTACACCTGGTCCATCATCTTTTGGAACTCGGGCGATTTGCGCTGGCGCGGGTGCGGCAGCCCCACCTCGAGCTCGGCCACGATGCGGCCCGGCTCCTTGTCCATCACCACGATGCGGTCGGCCATAAAAACCGCCTCCTCGATGTTGTGGCTCACCATCAAGATCGCCTTGGTGGGGATCTTGCCCTCGCTCCACAGCTCGAGCAGCTCGCCCCGCAGCGCTTCGGCGCTGAGCACGTCCAGGGCCGAGAAGGGCTCGTCCAGGCAGAGCAGCTCCGGCTCGACCGCCATAGCGCGCGCAAAGCCGACTTTCTGGCGCATGCCGCCGGAGAGCTCGCGCGGGTAGGCTGTTTCGAAACCGTCCAGCCCGACCCGGTCGAGCAGGTCCACGGCGCGGTCGAGCCGCTCGCCAGGCTCGACGCCCTTCACCTGGAGCGCCAGCTCGACGTTCTCGAGCACGTTGAGCCAGGGAAAGAGGGCGAAGGTCTGGAAGACGATCGAGGCGTGCGGGTTGACGCCCCGCAGCGGCTGGCCGCGATAGAGCACGCGCCCCCGGGAGGGCGGCTGCAAGCCGGCGATGATGCGCAGCAGGGTGCTCTTGCCGCAGCCCGAAGGTCCGAGCAGGGCGACGTACTCGCCCTCGTCCAGGGTCAGATTGACGTTCTCGACCGCGATGAAGCGGCGCGCCCCGGTTCCATACTCCTGGGTGATGTTTTCAAGCCTCAGCAAAACCTCGTCGTTCATGCGGTTCACTCCATGCGGTATTTGTCTTCAGCCAGCAGGTAGAGCCGGCGCCAGAGCAGGCGGTTGATCAGGATCACCGCCAGCACCATCGCCAGCGTGGCGGCGAGCAGCAGGGGGTAGTCGCCGAGGGCGGTGGCCTGGGCGATGAGCGAGCCGATCCCTGTCACCGAGAGGGTGCGCCCGCCAAAGGACTGGTACTCGGCCACGATGCTCGCGTTCCAGGCCCCGCCGGTGGCGGTGATCGCCCCGGTGACCAGGTAGGGGAAGATCGCGGGCAGGATCAGGGTGCGCCAGCGCATCCAGCCGCTGAGCTGCATGAGCTCGGTGGTGTATTTCAGGTCTTGCGGGATGGCGCTCGCCCCGGCGATGATGTTGAAGAGCAGGTACCACTGGGTGCCCATGAGCATCAGCAGCACCGCCGCCAGGTTCAAGCCCGCCGGCATGTCGATCACCACCAGCAGCACCACCGGGAAGAGCGCCGTGGCGGGGACGGACGCGGTGACCTGCACCACCGGCTGCAAGACGGCCGCCAGGCGGCGGTTGGTGCCGATCGCCACCCCCACCGGCACGGTCCAGGCGAGGGCGATCAGCAGCGCCAGCGCCACGCGCAGCAGCGTCGCCAGCAGCCCCACCCCGATCCCCCCCCATTGGACGAGCGGGACGGCGACCAGCATCAGCCCCAGGCGGTAGAGGGCGTAGAGCGCCCCAGCCGAGACCAGCCCCGCCGCGATGACGCCGGGCCAGCTCCAGCTTTCTTCTTTGCCTTCGGCCTCGCCGCTAAACGGGAAGCGCCGCAGAGTGAGGCGGTCGAACGCCTCGGCCAGCGGGCTTATGATCCGCTCGCCCGCCAGCCGCGCCAGGTTCGAGCGGATCACCAGGTCGTAAAACCACGAGGTGGGCGGCTGGTCGGTCTCCACCATCTCCACCTTGAAGCGCTCCGACCAGGCGATGAGCGGACGCCACAGCAACTGGTCGATCACCACCACGGTCAGCACCAGCGCGGCCAGCCCCCAGGCGACGGCGGTGTAATCGCTTTTGTCGGCGGCGGCGTGCAGGTAGGCGCCCAGCCCCGGCAGGCGGAAGTCGCGCTCGCCCACGGTGAAGATCTCCGCCGCCATGAGGAAGAACCAGCCCCCCGCCCACGACATCATGCTGTTCCACACCAGGCTGATCATCCCGAACGGCAGTTCGAGGCGCTTGAAGCGCATCCAGGTGTTGAGGCGGAAGATGCTGCCCGCCTCGCGCAGCTCTTTGGGGATGGTGGTGAGCGACTGGTACCAGGCAAAGGTCATGTTCCAGACCTGGCTGGTGAAGATGAGCACGACCGAGGCGAGCTCGACGGCCAGCTTTTGGGGCAGGATCGCGCTCAGGCTCAGCAGCACCAGCGGCAGGAAGGAGAGGATGGGCACGCTCTGGAGCACGTCGAGGAGCGGCATCAGCACCAGCTCCAGGCGGCGGTTGTAAGCCGCCAGGCGGCCATAGAAGAGGGTGAACAGGAGCGAGAGGGCGTAGGCGGCGCTCATGCGCCCGACCGACATGGCGGTGTACCAGGGCAGGGCGGCGGGGGCGAGCGAGATCTGCGGCCCGGCGACGACCTCCGGCGCGTCGAACGCCAGGCGGGCGCCCAGGTAGAGGGCCGCGGCGATGAGCGCCAGGGCCGCCAGGTCGCCCCAGGTGAGCAGGCGCCCCGCCCGCTGCGAGGTGTGGAAGATGTGCGTGTCCTGTGTCATGTCTCCTTCACCAGGCTCCGGCTGTCAGAGCTTCAGGATCAGCGCCGCGACGGTGAAGTAGATGAACAGCCCGGTCGCGTCGACCAGGGTGCTCATCACGGGCCCCGAAACGACGGTGGGGTCGATCTTCAAGCGCATGGCGGCGACCGGCAGCACCGCCCCGAGCAGGTTGGCCCAGACCACGATCGCCAGGATCGCGATCGAGACGGTCAGCGACAGCCCGTTGGTGCTGCCCCAGGTGAGGGCGCGCACATAAGCCAGCAGGGCCATCCCCACGCCGAGCAGCAGCCCCACCCGCGCCTCGTGCCACAGGGCGTGCAGCCAGTCGCGGATGTGCATCTCGCCGACCGCCAGGGCGCGGATGATGGTGCTGGTGGTCTGCGAACCGGCGTTGCCGCCGGTGCCGATCAGGAGCGGGACGAAAAACGCCAGCGCCACCACCATCTCCAACTCGTCTTTGAAGTGGCGCAGCACCGTGCCGGTCAGGCTCTCGGTCAGGAAGAGCAGCATCAGCCAGCCGATGCGCTTGCGGAAGATGGACCCGGGCTGGGTGAGCAGGTAGGGCTCGTCCAAAGGCAGGGCGCCGCCCAGCTTTTGGATGTCCTCGGTGGCCTCATCAACGACCACGTCGATCACGTCGTCGATGGTGATGATGCCGAGCAGCACCCCCTGATCGTCGACGACCGGCAGGGCGAGCAGGTCGTAGCGCGACATCAGCTCGGCCACCTTTTCCTGGTCTTCGCCGGCCTTGACCGAGGCGATGTCGGTATCCATGATGTCCATGACCAGGTCGGCGGGGTTGGCGACGATGAGCTGGCGGTGGCTGACCACGCCGCACAGGCGGTTCTGCCCGTCCACGACGTAGAGGTAGTAGATGTAATCCTTATCGGGGTTCCAGGTGCGCACGGCGTGGAGCGCTTCGGCCACGGTCATGCGCCGGCGCAGCGCCAGGAACTCGGAGGTCATCAGCCCGCCGGCGCTCTCATCGGGGTGCACCATCAGCGGGCGCACCTCTTCGGGGTTGTCGAGTTGCGCCAGGATCGACTCCGCCTGCTGCGGGTGGATGTCGCCGAGCAGGTCGGCGGCTTCGTCGGGCTCCATCTCGTTGACGATGCGCACCACCGTGGCCTCGGGCAGGCTGGAGACCAGCCGGGCTGCGTCTTCGTCCTCGATGTACTCGAGGATGTCGGCGGAGACGTCCGTTTCGAGGTTGGGCAGCAGCGAGACCTGGTCGTCGTCGTCCAGGTCTTCGAAGACTTCGGCCTGATCAACCGGTTTGAGGGATTGCAGGATGCGGATGGCCCGGTTCAGGTCATCCAGCTCCAGCGCTTCCTGCACCTGGGATAGAATAAGGTCAGTTTTGGGGTAGGTCATTCAGGCGCCTCCAGGGTTGAGATTTGCCCTGGAGGCGTCGTATCAGGCGGCGCGAACCAGGGTCAGACGAGCCTCGGTTGTCCCAGGACTGGGTTCTTCGGCGGGTTCCGAAGCGGTCTCGGCTTCGGTCGCCGCGGAAGTCGGTGTCTGTTGCGGTAACATGGAGGTGATTATAAATTCAAGTGCGAGAATTGGCAACACCTTTGTTATAAAAGACGCTTTTGGACACGGATTGATTTTACAAGACTTCCGAAGTCTGCGAGACTTCGGAAGTCTCCCGCCCCGCTCGAACCGCCGCCAGGCGGTGAGAAATCTTGATTCTCGCTATCCAAGATTTCTCCTCGCTCCGCTCGTCGAAATGACGGGAGGGCAGCCCCCTCTCCCCCTGGGAGAGGGCTGGGGTGAGGGCTAAACAGCGCTTTCCTCGAAAGGTTTGGGTGAGGGCCAGCTCGTCGAAATGACAGGTGGGCGCCCAGACTTCCGAAGTCTGCGAGACTTCGGAAGTCTTTTCCCCGCCCCCCTGTCATTTTGAACCGCCGCCAGGCGGTGAGAAATCTTTGTCTTCGCCATCCAAGATTTCTCCTCGCTGCGCTCGTCGAAATGACGGGAGGAGAGCGGCGCTCGTCGAAATGACGGCGCGGACTCCCTCTCCCGCTTGCGGGAGAGGGTTGGGGTGAGGGCTAAACAGCGCTTTCCTCGAAAGGTTTGGGTGAGAGCCATCGCTCGTCGAAACGACAGGTGGACGCCCAGACTTCCGAAGTCTGCGAGACTTCCGAAGTCTCAGCGCGGGACACAATCGCAAAGCCCACCCCCCAACGGGGGAATGTGGGGGGATTGTGATTTGACCGAGACGATCTAGAACATGTGTTCTTGTATACTGGGGGAGATGAACCAGACGGGCCGGCGCGGTCTGAGCCCGCCCATGAAAGGACATGTTTATGACCCCTGAACTGCTCTCTTCGATCGCGGCGGCGCTGATCTCGCTCGCGGCCT
>JADYYC010000169.1 GCA_020853835.1 Anaerolineales bacterium | reverse complement strand
GAGTCTCTGCTGGCGCCGTCCACCAGCCGGGCGAGGAAATGTTCCCGGTTGGGTTGGTGGTGTCCGTATAGCTCGCCGTCGGAGGCGATGAGGACAAGCTGAGGTTCATCGCGGCGGGTTTTCTCAGGATGCAAGTATTTTTGCATAACATCCCTGGCAAAGATGTCGGCATTGACGGTCGAGGTTGGATCGAAACTGATCCAGGCGCTGAGATCGCGCTGGTAGAAAAACACCGAGATATGCTCTCCGCCTGACAGCAGCACGCGGTAGGGTTTTGTGATATCGGGATCGGGGTTTTCAGCCTGCCAGGGAGCCAGGAGCGTGAACTTGATCCCATATCGCGCCAGGATCTCCAAAGTCTCCATATCCACAGCCGTCTCTGGCAGCCACATGCCGAGTGGGGCGTGCTGGAAGCGGTGTACGAAATCGGCGATGCCCCAATAGATTTGGGTGACTTTGTCTTGATGTGAACCAAGCGGCAGGATGGTGTGATTGTAAGCCTGGGCAATCGCGTTTCCGAAATGATGCCGGCCTAGATTTACCTGGTTTTGCTCCACAATCAGATTGCAGGTTTGCGGATCGTATTTTTCCATCCAATTGAACAGGGTGGGGCCGATATTAAAGCTGATCCGCTCAAAATTCCTCAACTCGGCGTTTGGACGATAGCACTCCGAGTGGATCCTCTCATTCCAATTTGAATAGGGCGCCGCGCTGGGCTCGATTGGAATAATGCCGGTTAGTGGATCTTCACGTGGAGGCTGATAGAAGTGGGCATGGATGGAGAATGCGTTCAAGTTGATCGATGAATCTCAGTGAGCTTAGATTAAGGCTATTTTAACCTGGAAACCCCTGGTTGACAACCGCTGGACGTACTTTCGTACCGATAATTTTGTGAGTTCGATTAGAATATACCTGTATATGAGTATTCCATTGCGAGTCCTATTTTTGGCTGCTGAAGCAGAGCCGTTTGTCAAGGTCGGCGGGCTGGGCGATGTAGCCGGCTCGCTGCCGCTTGCCTTGAGGCGGCTTTCGGTGGACGTGCGCCTTGTCTTGCCTCTGCACGGGGTCATCCGCGAACAGGGCCTGGCGCTCCAGCCTGTGTGCGAGTTTGACATCCCCTATAAGAAAAAGAACCTCCTTGTGAAAGTCTCTTCTCTCACATGGGAAGGGCTGGTTGTCTATTTTGTAGACGGACCGTTGATACCCCCAGACGCCCCCGTCTACAGCCGCGATCACCTCGCCGATGCAGCGAAATACGCGTTCTTTTCCATAGCCGCGTTACGTCTTGCGCAAGAGCTTGGCTGGCAGCCAGATATTTTGCATGCGAACGACTGGCACACCGCGCTGGCCGTCTATGCCATGAAGCAGAACCAGGCGAATGACCCGTTCTTTACGAACACCTGCGCGGTGATCGGGGTCCACAACTTGCCCTATCTGGGAAACGGATCCAAAAGCCTGCTCAATGCCTTTGGTTTACGCCCCGCGGCGCACCCGCTCCTCCCGAAATGGGCGCGGACTTTACCCCTCCCGCTTGGCCTCTTGACAGCTGACCGGATCGTAGCCGTCTCTCCCGGCTATGCGCGCGAGATCCTGACGCCTCAATATGGCTCAGGGCTTGACGAATTCCTGCGAACCCGCGCCGATGTAATTTCGGGCATTCTAAACGGCATCGATCTGGAGAACTGGGACCCAGAAACCGACCCCTGCCTGAAAAAGCAATATTCGGCCCGGTCGCTGGATGATCGAAATGCGAACCGGGAAGCGCTACAGGCCGAGGTCAACCTGCCGGTTGATTCGAAGGTCACGCTGATGGGCATGGTCAACCGCATGGACTATCAGAAGGGGATGGATCTGGTACCCGAGGCGCTGATCGATTTGTCGCGCCGCTCTCGTAAACCGCCGCCTGAGTGGCAAATCGTGATCCTGGGAACCGGCGATGCGGAGATCGAAGCCCACACAAAACGTCTGGAGACCAGGTTCCCAAGCCGGGTGCGGGTCGTGACCCGCTTCGATCCCGGATTGAGCCGCATGATCTTTGGCGGTGCGGACCTGATCATCATCCCTTCCCGTTACGAACCTTGCGGTTTGACCCAGATGATCGCCATGCGCTATGGCTGCGTGCCGCTTGGACGCAGCACGGGCGGGCTCAAAGATACAATTATCGATTATGATACCACCGGGGAAAGCACCGGTTTTCTGTTCGAAGAAGCCGCGCCGCAATCCCTGATGGATGGAATGATACGGGCGTTCAAAGCCCATCGAGACCGGAAAGCCTGGAGGGAGCTGCAGCAGCGTGGAATGGCTCAAGACTTCTCGTGGAACCGCTCTGCAGCTCAATATTTGAAGTTGTACCAGGAAGTATTAAATTGACCGGTTTCGGCATCCTGCATGTCTTGGTAAGCCAGGTTTACTTGTAATAATAAGGAGATAAAAATGAAGACGCGCGCTGTGATACTTGCTGGTGGCGAGGGGTCTCGTCTGGGGGTTTTAACCGCCAAGCGCACCAAGCCGGCCGTACCCTTTGCAGGAAAATACCGCATACTGGATTTTACGCTCTCGAATTGCGTGAATTCCGGCATTTTCGATGTGCTCGTCCTGGCTCAATACCGGCCTCAATCATTAATTGAGCATATCGGTTCTGGGGTTCCCTGGGACCTGGATCGCAACTTCACCGGCGGAGTGAGCGTTCACACCCCCTACAAAGCGCGCGGCAGTTCGAATTGGTATCTCGGGACTGCCGACGCCGTTCAACAAAATTTCTTATTCATCAAGCGCAACTTCCCGGATCACGTGCTGATCCTCTCTGGCGACCATATCTATAAAATGGATTATGGGAAAATGCTTCAGTTCCATTTGGATCATCAGGCCGACTTGACGATCGCCACGATCACCGTCAAGCTGGAAGAGGCCTCGCGCTTTGGCATCCTCGCCTTCGATGATCAGAACAGGGTCGTGTCGTTTGTGGAAAAGCCTGCCCAACCGCCTTCAAACCAGGCCAACATGGGGGTCTATCTGTTCAATACCTCGGTTTTAGATCGGGCGCTGTGGGAGGACCGGCTGATAAGCGATTCCAGCCATGATTTTGGCAAAGATATCTTGCCCAGGCTGGTAGGCGAAGGAAAGAAAGTATACGCCTATCCATTCGATGGGTATTGGGTGGATGTCGGCACGGTTGAATCATACTGGCAGGCGCACATGGACCTGCTGGTCACACCGCCCCCGGTGGACTTGAACGATCGCTCGTGGGTGATCCATACCCGAACCGAAGAACGCCCGCCAGTTTGGATTGAATCGGGCGCTGCGATCGTCGACAGCCTGATCACAGACGGCTGTGTGATTTCAGGAGGCGCCCGCGTCGAGCGGAGCGTGCTCTCACCCGGTGTGCAGGTCGCCCCGGGCGCGGTCGTGCGCGAATCTGTTTTATTGACGGATTCGATCATCGAAGAAGGCGCCCTGGTGGAGCGGGCGATCATCGATAAGAAGGTGCGGATCCGCCGGGAGGCGCATGTGGGCAGCATGGAAGCGCAGCAGGCGCTGATGGTCCCCATGATTGGCAAACATTCCATCGTCTGCGAGGGAATGGTCGTCGAGCCCGGCGCGGTCATCGGGACGGATGTGATCGAGCCGGACTACCCGGATCCCAAGCTTGTCCGCAGCAGCGATTTCATCCAGACGAAGCGGCTCCCGTATGAAGTTTAAGCGAGCTGCGGGGGTCCTTCTCCATCCCACCAGCCTCCCGAGCCCTTATGGCATTGGCGATCTCGGCCCGTCGGCGTATCGCTGGATCGATTTCCTGGCAAAATCGGGTTGTGGGCTCTGGCAGGTTCTCCCGTTGGGCCCCACCGGTTATGGCGACTCGCCCTATCAGTGTTTCTCGGCCTTTGCGGGCAACCTTTACCTAATAAGCCCGGAGAAGCTGGTCGACCAGGGGTTGCTGGTGGAGGCCGACCTGGCGCATCCGCCGGCCTTTCCAACCGAGAAGGTGGATTACGGCCCGGTGATCGAATGGAAATTAAACATTCTTAGGAAGGCTTATGCCCAATTTCAGACGGCGGCAGGCGGGCCGCTTGAAGAACAATTCCGCCTCTTTTGCCGGGATCAGGCAGGCTGGCTCGAAGACTTCAGCCTGTTTATGGCCTTGAAAGAAGCGCATCATGGCGCTCCCTGGAATCAATGGGAGACGTGCCTGCGCGACCGCGACCCGGCTGCGCTCCAGCAGGCGGCGAGCGAGCTTTCGGCCTCGGTCGAGCGGCATTGTTTCTGGCAGTTCCTGTTCTTCAGTCAATGGGAGAAGCTGCGTGATTACTCTCGCCAGCGCCAGATTGCCCTGATTGGAGACTTGCCGATCTTTGTGGCCCATGACAGCGCGGACGTCTGGTCTCATCAGGAGCTTTTCTTCCTGGATCGCTTAAAAAGGCCCAAATTCCAGGCCGGGGTTCCACCGGACTATTTTTCACCCACGGGCCAGTTGTGGGGAAACCCCTTGTATCGCTGGCGGGAGCACAAAGCCAGCGGATACCGCTGGTGGATTGCACGGGTGCGGGCGGCTCTGAGCCTGGTTGATATGATCCGGCTGGATCACTTCCGGGGGTTTGCCGGTTACTGGCAGGTGTCCGGCAGGGCAAAGACGGCTGAAAAGGGGCGCTGGGTCAAAGCGCCGGGGATGGACTTTCTGCGCGCCTTGGAAAAAGACCTCGGTCATTTGCCGCTCATCGCCGAGGATTTAGGCGTGATCACGCCGGACGTGGTCGAGATGCGCGATAGATATGGCTTGCCTGGAATGAAAATCTTGCAGTTCGCTTTTTCTTCCGGCCCCAAAAACCCGTTTCTACCGCACAATTATCCCGAGCGCTGCGTGGTTTACACCGGCACCCACGACAACGATACCGCTCGCGGCTGGTATGAGCGCGTTCCCGAAGCCGAAAAGCAGTTTTATCGCCGCTACCTCGACCGGGACGGCAGCCAGGTAGCCTGGGATTTAATTCGTGCCTGCTGGGGTTCGGTGGCCCAATTTGCGCTGGCGCCGATGCAAGACCTTTTAAGCCTGGATAACCGGGCCCGCATGAATTATCCCGGCACCCCAGGCGGAAACTGGGCATGGAGGATGTCCGAAGAGGATCTTTCGGAGCATCTCATCCGGCAATTGGCGGAAATGAACTACCTGTACGACCGAACCAACTCCGACCAGGGGGAGGGCTGACGGCGCGTTGAAGCCTGGGTGAACCAGGCGAACCACAAAACTCAGCTTGAAAATGTTTCGCGGCGCAGGGTGAAGCGTTGCAGCGCCTGCGGCTCGACCTGGACGCCCAGTCCAGGCGCCTGGGGGACATCGATCGTGCTGTCCTCGTTCAAATAGAACTGTTCTTCGGTGATGTCTTGTTGATAGTAACGCTCGGTGGCAGAGATATCGCCCGGCAGCGTGAACCCTGGCAGCGAGGCCAGCGCCAGGTTGGCCGCGCGCCCGACGCCGGTTTCCAGCAGCCCGCCGCACCAAACCGGCACGTTGCGGGACTGGCAGAGGTCGTGGATGAGGAGCGCTTCTTGCAAGCCTCCTACCCGCCCGGCCTTGATGTTGATCACCCCGCAGGCGCCCATCTCGATCGCCTGGCGGGCATGGCGGACCGAGAGGATGCTCTCGTCCAGGCAGATGGGCGTGTGAAACTGGCACTGGAGCTGGCTGTGATCCCAGAGATCGTCCTCCGCGAGGGGCTGCTCGATTAACAGCAGGTTCAGCTCGTCCAACGGGAGCAGGCTGGCGGCGTTGTCCAGGCGGTAGGCTGAGTTAGCGTCCACCTGCAGCCGCAGCGCCGGGTATGCGCGGCGGACGGCTTGTGCATCCTGCACATCCCTTCCCGGCTTGATCTTGATTTTAATGCGGCGGTAACCCTGATCCAGATACCCTTCCACGACGCCGACGAGCGCTTCGGGCGACTCTTGTAAACCCACTGAGACGCCCACGTCGACGCGCGGCCGGACCCCGCTTAATAAGCTTTGGAGCGAACGGCCCTGGCGTTTGCCCATCAGGTCCCAAATTGCCATTTCGAGACCCGCTTTTGCCATCAGGTGCCCGCGCACCCCGCTCATCCGGCGCTGCAGGTCGGCTGGATCCTCGACATCCGCGCCCGTTAGTCCCGGCAGGATGAAATCGCTGAGGATGTGCCAGGCTGTTTGAGCCGTCTCGTAGGAATAGCCCGGATCGCGGTCGGCGGCGCACTCGCCATAGCCGGTCAACCCTTCGGATTGAACCAGGATCAACAGGCAGTCCCGCGTATCGATCCTGCCAAAGGAGGTCTCAAAAGGGGTGCGCAAGGGCATGCGCAGGTGATGCAGCGTGACGTTTTCGATGATCATAGGGTGCTCTCTCCATAGCAAAGTACATAAAAACTGCGGGAATGGGTGCCTTTTAGGTAGACGAAATCGGTGACGAGGTAACCTGCATCGAACAAGCCGGTGAAGAAGGCGCGCGTGTGCAGGCGCCACGCCAAGGCCAGGTCTGGATCGCGCGCTTTGAGCGCCTGGAAGTCGGACGGGATCTCGAGCAGCACAAGCGGATTTTCGTCCGGGCGCAGGCCCGCGAGGACCTGTTCGGTCTGCGCCTTGTTTGGAAATGGCAGGTCATCCGAGCCCACGCCGGAGGGGTTGAGGATAGGGGTTCCGGCAGCCAGGTAATGCGCCAGGTCGAGCGCCTGGCGCGGCTGTTTGCCCAGGCGCCGGGTCACGCGCCGGGAGTTGACCCACCAGTCGACCTGAAAGCGGTCCGAAGGGGTGCCGAGGTTGATGCCGTCGCGCATTTCACCGTAATAGTTGGGGAAATAAGTGCTGCAAACCGCCCCCAGGTGGGTGATATTGAGATGCGCATTGCGGCTGAGCAGCGGATCGTAGGTCCAGGTGATGCGATCCAGCCCCTGGTGGCGCACCATCTGCCATTGGGCGCGTTTGAGCATGAAGCCGATCCTCCGGTCGCGGTGGGAGGGCAGGACGCCGAGCATATGCGAGTGATGCTTGAGGCGCGGGCCGTCCGGCGTATGGTAAACGCCCGGAAAGCTGAACACAAAGCCCACCAGCGTGGACTCGCCCGGGCCCGGCGCAACAGATGCCGGCGCCTCATCCTTCGCAGTGGCTTCAAAGGCGCCGATGAGCAGGCCGCCGTTATGGATCGAGGCCAGCAGCAGGTGGCTGGGCACGACCTCGAGATCTGAATCGGGCCAGATGATGCGCTGGAGGAGCTCGACCTCGGTCAGGTCCGCTTGGGTTTCGAGGATGCGCAGGAGGATGTCCGGCATGTCAGGCTCTCTCCACCAGACGGCGCCCGAGCGACAGGGTCCAATGCTGGTTCCGCAGATAGTCGAGGTGGGTGGACATGCGCGAAGGCATCAAGTTGAAGGTGCGCGGCAGGGTATTCAGGGCTGTGGTGCGGTTCACCGCCATGTAATCCAGCCAGTAGGTCGATACCGGTAAATTGGGGAATAAATATTCGAGCAGGACGGTCAGCCCGCGCAGGTACGGGAAGGGGAAGTTGACCAGTGTGCGTTTCATCCCGGCGGCCTGTGCGACCATTTGCGCGATATGTTTGAATGAAAGGTACTCCGGCCCGCCGATATCGAAGATGTGATTTACCGTTTCTGGATCGTCCAGGCACCAGACAAGGCAGGTGACCAGGTCTTCCACCCAGAGGGGCTGCAACAACACGCTCCCATCGCCCGGCACGAAGAACACGAAGGGAAGCGCCCCCATCAGGCGCGCCAGCCCGGTTGTAAAGCCGTCATTTTGACCGAAGACGACCCCGGTGCGGATGATGGTGTATTCGAGGCTGCTCCGCCGGATAAATTCCTCGGCGATCCCCTTTGATTTCAGGACGGGATATGCCGAAGCGCGGTCGGCCCCGAGGTGGGAGATGAAGAAAATGCGCTTCACACCCGCATCTTCCGCGGCGCGGATCAAAGCCCTGGTTCCCTGGATGTCGATGTCCATCAGGCTGGCTTGCGTCCCGCGCCATTCACCGCTGGCGAGGTGGAAGATGACCTCCACGCCGACCATGGCAGCCCGCAGGCCGCGCTCGTCCGTCAGGCTGCACACGGCGGCGTTTACGGGCACGCCGCGCGGGAGCCTGGGCGAGCGTTTCGAGGGGCGGATGAGCGTCCGCACCGGGTATTGCATCTCAACCAGGTGGCGAATCAGGGCGCCACCGATGAAGCCGGTTCCACCGGTCACCAAAATCAAAGCTGCACCTGCAGAAAACCGGCTGTGCGGGATTTACTGGGCATTGCGGATTTCTTCCACTGCCTCCGGGTTCACCAGCGAAGAAGTATCTCCGAGGTCCTGATCCAGATAGGCGGAGCGGATCATGCGCCGCATCACCTTGGCGTTGCGGGTCTTGGGAAGGTCGCTCACGAAGAGGATCGCTTTTGGCATGAGAGGCTTGCCAAGCGCTTTGACCAGCATCTGCATTAACTCCCCCCGCAGGTCATCGTAGCGGGCGAGTTTTCGGCTCGAGACGCAGAACACCACCACGGCGTTGCCCTTGATCTCGTCCGGGACGGCGATGGCAGCCGCTTCGATCACATCGGGGTGCGCGACGACCACCGACTCGACTTCCGCCGGTCCCAGGCGCTTTCCGGCGACTTTGATCATATCGTCCGAGCGCCCCAGGATGTACCAGAGCCCATCCTCATCTATGGCGGCGAAATCGCCGTGCACCCATACATCCGGAAAGCGGCTCCAATAAGCATCCAAATAGCGCTGCGGGTTTTTCCAAAAGCCGCGCGTCATCCCAATCCAGGGCTCTTTCACGACCAGTTCGCCGACCTGGTTTCTGACCGGACGACCATCCTCGTCAAAAACGTCGGCGGCCATGCCGGGGCATGGCCCGCTGAAAGCGCACGGCTTGAGCGGCTGGATGGGGTTGCCCATCACGATCCCGCCTGAGATTTCGGTGCCTCCCGAATAATTGATGATCGGGCGGACGCCCTGACCGACTTCGTTGAAAAGCCACAACCAGGGGGCGGGGTTCCACGGCTCGCCGGTGGAGGCAAAGCGGCGCAGCGCGGTGAGATCATGTTTGCGAGCCATCTCGGCGCCGTGCGGGATCAGGGCGCGCACGAGTGTTGGCGAAATCCCCAGGACGTTGACGCGATGGCGCGCGGTCAGCTCCCAGATGCGGTCGGGGGCGGGGTAATCCGGAGCCCCGTCGTAGAGGACCATCGCCGCCCCCAGGAGCAGCGCCCCGAACACCAGCCAGGGCCCCATCATCCAGCCCATGTCTGTGACCCAGTAGATCGTATCTCCGGCGTGCACGTCCGTTCCAAACGCCATGTCCTGGGCGGCTTTGACCGGAAAACCGCAGTGGGTGTGGACGGCGCCTTTTGGCAGGCCGGTCGTCCCCGAGGTGTAGATGATCATCAAGACGTCCTCGGCGTTTGTTTCGAGCGTCGGGCACTGCTCGGATTGGGGTGGGATCAAGTCGCCCCACTTCAAGTCTCTCCCGCGCTGCATGTCGACCGCCGCCCCGATCCGGTTCAAGACGATCATGTGCTCGAGGGTCGGGATGTCGTTGGCGGCTTCGTCAGCAATCGGCTTCATGAGCACGGGTTTGCCGCGCCGGAAAAACCCGTCGGCTGTAAATAGCAGCCGGGCATCGGCGTCTTTCATGCGGGTGGATATCGCGCCCGGACCAAAGCCGGAGAATAAGGGCAGGATGACCGCGCCCAGCTTTGCCGTTGCCAGCATGGCTGCCACGATCTCGGGCGTCATGGGCATGAAGAGGCCTACGGCGTCGCCTTTTTTGATCCCAAGCGATTTCATGGCGTTGGCGGTCTGGTTGACCAGCCGCTGGAGCTGCCGGTAGGTCAGCGCGCGCGCCAGGCCTTCTTCCCCTTCCCATACCAGGGCAGTCTCGTCTGCCCTGCCGCCCTCCGCCCATTTATCCAGGCAGTTGTGGATGACGTTCATCTTCCCGTCGACGCACCAGCGCGGCCAGGGCTTGCCCCGGCTGAGATCGACGACCTGGGTATACGGTTTATAGAACTGGATATCCAGGTAGTTCAACACCGCCTCGGTGAACCAGGCGATATCCTGCGTCGAACGCAGCATCAACTCGGGGAAGTCCGCGATCCCATGCAGGCGCATGAACTGCGCCAGGTGGGACTGTTCGAGATCGCTTTGGGCCGGCGTCCAGACGATTTCGCCCCCGAATTCAGCGTGGGTTTCTATGCTGCACCTCTTTCAGCTTGGGCGTTTCAGAATTCTCTTCCGGTAGGCGGTTCCAGCAGGGCGGCAAGGTGTGGTTTTTCCTCGCTGTGCACCACCGCCAGAATTTCATCGGCGGGCTGGAGTACCGTGTTGCCGCGCGGTATAATCAGTTCACCCTTGCGGATGATCGCCGAAAGTACACAGCGCGGTGGTATCGCCAGGTCGCGCAGGGCTTTGCCGTTTGCCACAGAATCGGGATGCACTTTTTCTTCGATTAGAGAATAATCTCCTCGGTACAACTTGAACAGAGTAAACATGTCTCCCAACGACATCTCCTCTGCAATCAAATGGGCCAGCAGGTCTGCCTGGTTCAGGGCGACATCTACGCCCATCTGCGGGGTGTAGAGCCAGGCGTTTTTTGGGTTGTTCACACGCGCAATGATGCGCGGTACGCTAAATTCTATGCGTGCAAGGCTGCAAACCACCAGATTGGTCTCGTCGGAACCAGTAACGGCTGCTACAACATTGGCTTTGTGTATGCCGGCGGCTTCCAGCACGTTTGGGTCTGAGCCATTTCCCAGGATGACCATTTCTGTAGGGATGCTCTCTTTCAGGATGGCGATGCGCGCCCGGCGATCGTCTATGACTTTAATTTGGTGTTTCTCTGCCAGTAATAACTCTGCCAGGTGCGTGCCAACCTGTCCTCCACCAACAATGATTGTGAACATGCTCACCTCCTCCAGCTAATATCCGAGCAAGCCTTTCAGCCGGTCCACCGATGTCGTCAGGACCGCCAAGTGGAGTAAATCGCCTTCGGAAAAGACTGTTCCCAGGGTGGGCAGGAAAGAGTTGTTTTCGCGCGTAACTGCCACTACATGGATTTCGCCCTGCACCATCAAATCCCGGACCATCTTTCCAACCAGGAGCGGTGGCAGCTCCACTTCGATGATTTCTACCTCACCACTGCCAAGACTGGAGATCGTCTCCATCTGGGAATACAGGAGCAAGTCGGCGATGCGGTTGATGCCCCAACTGGTGGGAGAGATAGTTTGCAGGCCCAGGCGCCGGTAAATTTCCGCCTGGCGCACATCAAACAGGCGCGCGACCACCTTAGGCACGTGGAAGATATCCCGGGCGATGCGCGCAATTACCACATTTGCCTCATCGCTTGAGGTGACCGCCGCCAGCCCGTCGGCGCGTTGGATGCCAGCTTTTAGCAGTACGTCGTGGTCAAACCCGACCCCCAGCACTGTTTGACCCTTGAAATTTTCCCCCAACCGCTCGAACGCCTGCGCATCCATATCTACCACTGTCACAGAGTGTCCGCGCTCGATCAAGATTTTTGCCAAACCTGCGCCCACCCGCCCACAACCAATTATCAAGTTCAGCATGCTTTACCTCCTGCTACATTTGCCTTGAGACTTGTCCGGTTCGCTCGCCAGCGCAAGAAAGCCTTGCGCAGTTCGTCCAGGAAGAAAATCACCGGGATCCAGGCGAACAGGAAGAACCACTCGCGCAAGCCGATTGGGGCGGTATTGAAGATAGGTTGGATAAAAGGAGTATAGATCAGGATCGCCAGCAATGTCAACTCGACCAGGATTCCCCACAAAATCAGACGATTGGTAAAGAGACCGATGCGAAAAACCGATGTGCTGTCGGTGCGGCAGCCCATCACCGCTCCCACTTGGGTGGCGACAACACCTGCCAGGGTCATGGTAGTTGCCATGCGATACACCAAAGTACCATCCGTTGCCAGTGGCACACCCGGCCAACCATTTACCCAGTTCATGAAAAAGTAGGCAGACATCGAAGCCACTGACTCGATCACGCCGTACCATAGAAGCGCTTTTACCAACAAGCGGCTGTTTAGCAAGGGCTCTTTTTGCGACCGTGGGGGGAGTTTCATCACCCCCTCCTCTGGTGGTTCGGCGCCCAGCCCAATCGCAGGCACCATATCGGTTCCCAGGTCGATCGCAAGCACTTGCATCACTGTTAAAGGCAGCGGAATCAAGCCGCGCGAGAACAGAAACACGACAAATGGCACAGCCTCAGCCATGTTGCTGTTGAAAACATACATTGCGAATTTGCGGATATTGGCATAGACCGCCCGGCCTTCTTCGATAGCATAGACGATGGAGGCGAAATTGTCATCAGTCAGGATCATGTCTGCCGCTTCCTTGGCGACATCGGTGCCTGCTATGCCCATCGCTACGCCTATATCCGCCTTTTTCAAAGCGGGGGCATCGTTCACTCCATCCCCAGTAACGGCGACGATCTCACCCATCTCTTTGAGTGCTGTAACCACGCGCAGTTTGTGTTCTGGGGCTACCCTGGCGAAGATAACATCATTTTTCAACGCATCTTTCAGATCTGCGTCGTCTAGACTATCCAAATCTACACCGGTAATCTGTCGGGGGTTGGGCCCTTTCAAGATCCCGATGCGCTGGGCGATGCTTTCAGCGGTCAAGCCATAATCGCCGGTGATCATGATCACGCGAATTCCGGCAGTGTGAGCCTTCTCAACGGCCTCGACAACCTCGGGACGGGGTGGGTCCATCATCGCCATTAAACCCAGGAATACCAGATCGCGCTCGATGACTTCGGCGGTGTATTCCAGCGATGCGTTGTCCGAGGTAGAAGGCTGCGGCAGTTCTCGGTAGGCAATCGCCAGTACCCGCAGGCCGTTACGTGCATATTCATCGTTAGCAGCCATGATACGGGCGCTCAACGAGTCGCTTAATGGCTGGTCCTGCTGGTCTTGTCGGGCGCGATTGCACAGCGCCAATACTTCCTTAGGCGCTCCTTTGACATAAACTAATAGAGCTCCGTTGTTGGCGTGAATGGTGCTCATGCGCTTACGCCGCGAATCAAAGGGCAGCTCCCATAGGCGGGGGGTGCGCAGCGATTCAGCCTCCAGATCGAGCCCACCCTTACGACTCGCGACAAGCAGGGCAGCCTCAGTCGGGTCGCCTAGGATGCTCCAGTGTGAAGTATCGCCGTGCGGGGGTACAAGGCGGGCGTTATTGCAAAGTCCGGCTGCGGCTAGCAAGCGGCGCAGATCATCCTGCCAGGGTTGCTCGCCGTATGCGGAAAAACTGCCTGACTTATCATCTAGAAAGAACTCGCCTTGGGGGGCGTACCCTACCCCACTAATGGTGAAATTGTGCCCCGGCATATATACCCCGCTCACCGTCATCTCGTTTTGGGTGAGGGTGCCAGTCTTGTCGGTGCAGATGACTGTAGTGCAGCCCAGAGTCTCTACCGCCGATAATCTCTTGATGAGAGCATTATGGCGCGCCATGCGCTGGACGCCCATCGCCAGGGACAGCGTAACTGTGGGCAGCATCCCCTCTGGTACGAATGCAACGATCATACCCATAGAAAAGATGAAGCTCTCCGCCAGGTTCACACCTGCCAGCAACACGCCCAGGAAAAAGAAGAAGACGCCGATACTGGTTGCCAGCACTGTAATGACTTTGGTGACTCTGTGCATCTCTTTTTGGAGCGGGCTGAGCTCCTCGCCTACGGATTGGGTCAGGTGGGCGATTTGTCCAAATTCTGTTTGCATGCCAGTAGCAAAGACGACCGCGCGCCCTGTGCCCGCTGCAACGGTTGTCCCGGCGAAGATCAGGTTTGGGAGCTCAGGACGTGTCAAATCTTCTCTCAAGACTGCTTCTTTGGTCTTGCGTACTGGGTGTGATTCTCCACTCAGGGTGGACTGGTCCACGCGCAATTCGTTCTCTTCCACCAAGCGCGCATCGGCGGAGATGCGATTGCCCTCTTCTAGCAGCATAATATCCCCTGGCACCAGCTCTTCTGCCAGGATACGCTGCATTTCCTCGCCGCGTAAAATATGGGCGTAGGAGGGAAGAAGCTGGCGCAATGCCTCGGTTGCTTTCTCGGCTTTGAATTCTTGCCAGAAAGAGAAAGCGCCGTTGATGATGTTGACCAACCAGATGGCAATACCGATTTGGGGCATCTGGGCAATAAAGCCAACGATCCCGCCCATCCACAACAAGATCGCCATTAAGTGGGTGAAGTTCGCCAAGAACTTGACCCAGAGTGGTTTCCCCCTTGTCTCCGTGATAACGTTTGGCCCATATTGTTTCAGGCGCTGGGATGCTTCCTGTTGGTTCAGCCCCTGCGGTCTCGAATTCAAGACCGAATAAACCGCACTGATCGGCAAGGTATGGATTTTAGAAATTTCAGCCGTTTCAAGGCCTGGCGAGACCAAACTGTTCATAGGTAACGACGTCGTCCTTCATTCAATTTTGGCGTATTTGATCTATTCGCCCAAATCGAAATACTCAGCATTCCTTAGGGAGAGAAATTATAACACCGCCCAGATCGTGGGGCGGTCATTCAGCCCCGGAGTAAATATGCCGGCAGGATCAACAGCAGATAACTGACCAGGTTGGCAAGCAGCGAGGCATACCAGTGAAAGCGCGTTCCGCGCGGGCTGGATCGTTTTAGAACCAGGCCCTCGATGATGACCGAGACAGCCCAGGCCAGGACCAGCCCAAACCCGGCCAGCCGGTTGACAAAGGCGAGCAGCAAAAACCCCGCTGCTGTCGATGCCAGGTTCATCCAGAACGCAGCTTTGAACGCGGCGCGCCGGTCTCCCCAGCCGATGAGCTGCAAGACGACCGCTTCGACAAACACAATGAGGATGAATATAATGATCAGCGCCAGCGCGCCCAGGAGAGCAACTTGCAGGACTGTCCCCGGTAACGCCACGTCGACTGGTAAGGCCAAGATGATCATCACGCGCTTTCAGAGAGAGGTGGTGGCCGAAAGTTTAACACGGCAAGACGGGATAGGCAAGCGCAGACGTGGGCTCGCTTTGAAGCCTCGCCGTTTTTATGGCTTCCTCGCATTAACGCAGGCATTCTGTCAAGAAAATCAGGTACACTAGACCAGACTAATGACGGGAAGGGCTTCGCTCGTCGAAACGACACCCTTGCGTCTCTGCGAGCCGCCGTACTTTGGCGGCGTGGCAGTCTCCCGGTGTCATTTCGAGCGCAGCGAGAAATCTTGGTATTTGGGGTGGCCCTCACCCCGGAGGCGGCCCTCACCCCGGCCCTCTCCCAGGGGGAGAGGGGGAGGGGTGAGGGCATAAGAGCCACGCTCGTCGCAGCGAGAATTCTTGGTTTCCGGGATGCAAGATTTCTCCTCGCTGCGCTCGTCGAAGTAACTGTGCAGGCAGGAAGAAGCGGCCTCATCTGGCATTTGATTTTAGTGACTTTGATTTACGAGGTGGATCATGACTAAAAGGTTCGATTATCGCTCGACCGGCATCCAGTCGTCCGAGATCACCCCTGAGCATGTTTTTCTCAACCGGCGGCAGTTCCTCAAGACGCTGAGCATTGCGGGAGCGGGCGCATTGCTCGCCGCGTGCGGGGTTAACCCACAGGCGGAACCCGAAGGAACTTCTGCGCCGGTTGAGGTCGAAAAGAGCGCTCCGCCGGCTGCCAGTCAGGCGGTTGAGCTTGACGATCCGCTCACCTCTTATGAGCAGATCACCAACTACAACAACTATTACGAATTCACAACCGACAAGAAAGGGGTGGCGG
>JADYYC010000168.1 GCA_020853835.1 Anaerolineales bacterium | reverse complement strand
CTCGCGCAAGGCCGGGCATCTCGAACCGTTCACGCGCGCCAGCCTGCTGCTCGCCAAAGGGCGCGACATTCTGTTGATCACCCAGGCCGAAGCGTTGGACGCTTTCCTCCCCCTGCGCGAGGACCTGGCAGGCGTGACCTACGCCTCCTATGTCGCCGAGCTGCTCGACCGCTTTACGTACGAGGAGGGCGAAAACAAGCCGCTCTACCGTTTGCTGGTGGATACCCTGACCCGGCTCACCACTGAAGCGGACCGCGACCTGGTCATAAGGTTTTTCGAACTGCGCCTGCTGGACCTGGTCGGCTTCCGTCCGGAGCTGTCTCGCTGTCTGGGATGCGAAGAGGAAATCCGGGCGCAGGATCAGTATTTTTCAGCCGGCGAGGGCGGGGTCCTCTGCCCGCGCTGTGGGGAGCGGGCTCCGGGCGCTCAGCCCATCTCATTGGACGCCTTGAAGTATATGCGCCATTTCCAGAGGAGCAACTTCTCCGAGGCGAAAAGGGCCCGTTTAAGCCCCGAGACGCATCGCGAGCTCGAAAACATCTTGCAGCATTACCTGACTTACCTGCTCGAGCAGAGGCTGAACACGCCCGCGTTCCTGCGCCGCCTGCGCAGCTCCGAGCGCCTGCCGAACGCTTCGAACGGGCCGGAGCACGACCCGCCGGTCTGAAGCGAGGGTTAGGGGTTTATTTGAAGCGGGCTGAGAGGCTGGAGCAGGCGCGCTTTGGCGGGCAGGGCTGCCTGCATTGACCACGGGCCGGTCCAGGTGATCCGTACCGGGCGAACCTGGCCGCGCAGATCCTCATCCGTCTCGACAAAGACCAGCTTGTTGGTCGGCGTGCGCCCGCGCCAACGCCCGCGGGCTTTTTCTTCGAACAGCGCCTCGACAGACTGGCCCAGATAACGGTCGTTGATCCGGGCTGCTATCCCTTCCTGCAGCTCTTCGAGCAATTGAAAACGGCGCCGTTTTTCCTCCTCCGGCACGTCGTCGGGCATGCGCCTGGTTGACACCGTTCCGGGGCGCGGGGAGTAGCGCGCCAGGTGGGCGACGTCCAGCTCGAGGCTGGCGAGCAGGTTGTAGGTGCGCTGGAACTGCGCCTCCGTTTCGCCCGGAAAACCGACGATGATGTCTGTCGCAATCGAAACGCCCGGGATGGAATGGCGGATGCGCTCTACCAGGCGCCGGTAATCATCGGAGGTATAACCGCGCTGCATGTTTGCCAGCACCTGGTCGTCGCCAGCCTGAACCGGCACTTCGATGTGCGGCATGATTTTGGGCAGCTCAGCGACGACATCGAGCAGCTCCTGGGTCATCCAGTTCGGGTGCGAGGTCAGGAAGCGGATGCGCTCCAGGCCGTCGACGGCGTGGATGGCGCGCAACAGGCCGGCCAGGTCGGGGCCGTCTGGGATGTCCTTGCCATAGCGGTCCACGATTTGGCCCAACAGCGTGATTTCTTTGACGCCCTGAGCGACCAGGGCCTCGACCTCGTCACGGATCTCCGCTGCCGGGCGGCTGCGCTCGATGCCCCGCCTGTAGGGGATGATGCAGAACGTGCAGGCGTGCGAACAGCCCAAGACCACCGGCACGTGGGCAGAGACCAACCGCCCCCGCTCCGCCAGGGGCAGGAGCAGGTCGCCATCCAGGATGGAAAAGACCTTTTGGGTCAGGTCCTGCTCCTCGAGGCGGGTCTCGTCCTGGAGCAGGTGGGCGATCAAAGGCCCTGGGTCTGAGGGCGGGGAAAAAACATCCACAAATGGAAAGCGCTCTTTTAGTCGCTGGTGGCCTTTTACGCCGACCAGGCAGCCCATGAGGTTGATCACCAGGTCCGGTCGTTTTTCCTTGAGCGGGCGCAGAGAATGAAGCCGCCCGTAGGCTTTGTCTTCGGCGCTCTGGCGCACCACGCAGGTATTCAAAATGATGACATGGGCATCTTCCGCCCGCTGTGTCGCCTGGTAGCCGAGATGTTCCAGCGCCGAAGCCACGCGCACGGAATCGGCGACGTTCATCTGGCAGCCTTCAGTCCAAATATGATATTTCATGTCCGGTATTATATCAAAAGCGCGCCGGAAGTGGAAAACCCTGCCTTAAAGTCAGGTCAATATCCCTTAACGTGCCCTTCACCTAACCCAAAATAAGTGATGATAAAATTGCGCCCATGCGTAAGCTGACATGGGTATATGGACTGGCGGCCCTGCTGTTGATCATGGCCCTGGCAGGGCTGATTTACCGCCTGCCGCCCGTCTACAATCGCCTGTCCTGGCGAGTTGACTTTGCGTTGACCGGTCTGCGGACGAAAATCGACCCTATCAAGCCGCTGCCGACCGCGCTGCCCGCGCCCCAGGTCCTGGCGCTGGAAATGAGCCCGTCCACGCCGGCGATTGCCGCAACCCATACGGCGGTCCAAACGCCCTCGCCTTCCCCTTCGCCTGAGAGCTCCCCAACCCCCACGCTCACCCCCACGCCTCTGCCCGGCGCAATTGCGCTGCCGCCCCCGGAGTGGGAAAAGCAGGATATCAACAACTGCGGCCCCGCGGCGCTCACGATGTACCTGCGTTTCTTCGGCTGGGAGGGAGACCAGGAAACGATCACCCAGGTGATCAAGCCCTACCGCGAAGACCGCAATGTCAACGTGGAAGAGCTGGCGTATTACGTGCGCACGCGCGCGGGCTGGCTGAACGCCCAATACCGGGTGGGGGGCGACCTGGCGCTGCTCAAGCAGTTGATCGCGGCCGGCTTGCCGGTGATGGTCGAGGAAAGTTTCTATTTCGACAAGCCTTACTGGACCGGGGACGACCTATGGGCGGCGCACTACCAGCTCTTGACGGGTTATGATGATGCGAGCCAGACATTTACCGGTCAGGACAGCTTTTATGGGCCCGACCTGAGCATCAGCTATGCCAAGCTGGATAAAGACTGGCAGGCATTCAACCGGCTCTACATCTTGATCTACCCCTCCGATAAGGAAGGGACGGTCAAGCAAATCCTGGGGGAGCGCTGGGATGAGGACTTCAGCCGCCAGCTTGCCCTTGAAACAGCCGGGGCGGAGACGCAAGCAGATCCCAAAAACGCGTTCGCCTGGTTCAACCTGGGCTCTAACCTGACTTATTTTGAGCGTTATATCGAAGCTACAGATGCCTACGACAAGGCGCGCGAGCTGGGTCTGCCGCAGCGCATGCTGCGCTACCAGTTTAGCCCTTTCATCGCCTACTTTCACTCCGGCCAGTTGGATGACCTGATGACGCTGGCGGAATACGCCTTGAAAGTGACGCCAAATTCAGAGGAAGCGCTCTTATGGCACGGTTGGGCGATGTACCGGCGGGGAGATATGGCTCAGGCGGTCAAAGATTTCCAACAGGCCCTGATCGAAAACCCCAATTATCAGGATGCGCAGTATGCGCTGGACTTCGTGCGGGAAAACCCATAAAGAGATTTCCCTCAGATCAGTTTATGCTATACTGTCACAAACAGATATAAAATAAGGAGCATTCAATGGCTTACCAAAGTGACTCCATTAAACATCTTGCGAGCCCGGAAAGGCGCGGCGGGCGAGCGCCCTCCCTGTTGGCGCGGGTTGGCTTGCTGCTGGCGCTGCTTTCCACGATCTTTTTTCAGCCCACGCCCACATCATCTAAAGCGCTGAGCGAACCGGGCGCGCCGGGCGTGCTGCCCACCTGGACCCTGCTAACCGTGGATGGGCCGCGCTATTTCACCAATATGACCGACCGGTCGCTCGCGTTTCGAGGCGAGACGCCCTGCGCGGCGTATGGCGGCGACGGCCTGTATTTTGCATGTTATAACAGCGCCACGGGGTCGTGGGAAAGCCAGGTGCTGGATAACAGCGTCGGCGTTGGACAGTATGCGGCCCTGGCGTTCTATAACAACCTGATGACCGGGAGGATCGAAGGCTACATCTCTTATTATGACGCCATGAACGGGCAGCTTAAATTTATGTACACCAACTACCAGGTCTGGCAGCCGCCGATCGTCGTGCCAAACCCGGCTCCAGGCACCCTGGCGGCGAAAAACGCTCTGGTCAACGACCCGGCATACGCGGCCGAACCGGCGGTTGAGGACGACCGCGATTTTGCCAGCGAGATGCGGGCGCTCGAATCGCCCTGGCTGGGCCCCAATGCATCCGCCAGCCCCGACTTTGGATTCGAGGGGGAAGGCGTCGGGAAATTTACCTCTATCGCGGTTGATAGCAAAGGCGTCTATATCAGCTATTACGACGACCGGACCATCGATGCCAACCTGAACAGCTACGAGCGCAACTTGAAGGTGGCTGT
>JADYYC010000167.1 GCA_020853835.1 Anaerolineales bacterium | reverse complement strand
TATCCGCTTCGAGGAGTTCCGCGGCCAGGCGCACCACGTTTTCGAGGATGAATTGCAGGTCGAGGGTGCTGCTGATGACGCGGGCGACTTCGCTGAGCCGCTCGTCACGGCGGAGCGTGGCGGTGGCTTCGACAAAAAGGCGGGCGTTGTCGATTGCCACAGAAGCCTGAGCGGTGATCGTCTCCAGCAGGCGGAGTTGATCGTTGAAGTAGGCGTGCGGCTGCTGGCTTTGGATCGACAGGGCGCCGAAGACCTCGCCATGCAAGTGGAGCGGCAGCCCGACGTAGGAGCGGGTCTCACCCGGCCCGATCGAGATGATCTCATGCTCTTCCTGAGCGCCCTGATCGAACACGTCCGGCAGATAGATGGTTTTGCGAGACCGGATCACCTCGCCTGTCAGGCCGCTCCCCGCATCCAGGCTCTCGGCGGGGATTTCGACGCGGACGCCGGAGCTGTAGAAGATCGGAAAGGTAATCACCCCCACCTTTTCGTCGATGAGAGCCACGTAGAACGAGTCGAGCGGTAGCACGCGCTTGAGTTGGACGTACAGCTCCTCGAGCATGCGGTCTAGGTCAAGGCCTGCGGCGATGGCGCTGCTGATCTGATTGAGAATGCGCAACTGCTCGGCCTGTGCGCGCGTTTCAAGATACAGCGCGCGCTGCCGTTGAGTGCCCTGGCGAATGGTGTTCAGGCTGGAGAAAAGGTAATCCGCAAGCATGCGGACGATGACGATAGTGGCGATCAAAATCGCCGACACGACCAGCAGGTCGGCGTAGGTCGTCTGGCTCTGCGCCCCTGAGTGAAACCAGCCATGGATTTCGGCAAAGACGACAAAATTGACCGCGAAAACCGTCGCCCCAGCCAGGATGAGATAGGCCTTGCGCTTCAATGTCAGCCCTGCCATGACGAGCAGCATTGGGAGGGCGATGATGGTGATGTCGTGCACCCCCTGACCGATCAACATGAAGTAGGTCAGCAGCAAGACGCTGGAGGCTATGAAGAACAAGCTGGCCAGCTCGAGGCGCCGCACTTTCAGCAGCGCCCAGGTGATGATGATGCTACCCAGCAAATAACAACTGCCCAAAAGGGCCGAAAGGTTTTTGATGGCAAATAGTATGGGCGTGGTGATCAGCAGGACGACCAACAGCACCCGCAGGACGCCCTGGAGCGCCCTGGCGGTGCGGTTTTTGTCCTCGTCGATGTACACAGGCAGCGTCAACCGGCGAAACATTGCCTCTCACCTGTGTTTATTTTACACCGGGGGGCGCGAATGATCGGGGTTATTCAGCATAACCTTACGCAGGTGCAAGCTGTTTTATCTAAGCGCTCTTCCTAAGCGCTCTTCGCTTCAGAATGACACCCTTACGTCTCTGCGAGCCGCCGTTCTTTGGCGGCGTGGCAGTCTCTCGGTGTCATCAGGAGGGCGGTTTACGCCAGAAGCAGTTGCCGGGAGAAGCCCGCGGGGAGATTGCGTCATTCTCAATGACGTGAGAGGCGGGTGTCATCCAGGGCAGACAAAGGCGCGTCATCGCGAGCGTTCTGTGCGAAGCGATCTCCCGATTGGGAAAGGGGGATTGCTTCAGTCGCTGCGCTCCTTCGCAAGGACGCCTGGGGCGCGTCGCGCGGGGCAGACTTCCGAAGTCTGTGAGACTTCGGAAGTCTATAGTATAGACAGCTTCGGCCCGATAAGCGGACCTCCCAAGAAACTTCCTCAGTTTCTTCAAGATAGAATAGCGCCTCGCGCTGTGGAGTTGTTCGCAATGACGATCCCTGTTTTCCCAAACTGCCAGTAATAAAATTCTTTCAGACGATTCTCGGCCAATGTTCGCAAAAGTTGATACAATTGGCAATCGCGGTCCGCGTTTCGTCTCAACATCGATCCTGCGCGGCCAGCTATCGCATATTTTAGCCGATCAGGAGACTACACATGAAGATCGTTACGGACAGCGCGGCAGATCTTACCCGGGAGGAAATCGAGCAATTCGGGATCACCGTGGCGCCGCTGTTTATCCAATTCCCCGGACTTGAAATCAGCGCAGACGAAATCACGCCGGATGACTTTTACACGCGCCTGCGGGAGATGGCGCCAGAGATCCCCACTACCGCCCAGCCATCCGCGGAGATGTTCCGGCGCATCTATGAAAAATGGATTCAACTCAAGGAAGAAATCCTATCCATTCACATCTCATCGGGTTTGAGCGGGACGATCGGCTCTGCCCGGCTGGGCGCCGAACACGGCCTGGATGAGTATGTGCACATTTTCGACAGTCAGACGCTTTCGGGCGGACAGCGTTTTCAGGTATTGGCGGCTGTCTGGGCGTTCCAGAGAGGTTGGAGTCGTGAGGCAGTCACCCAGCGCCTGGAGCAGTTGCGCGCCTCCACCGAGGTGATCTACACCCTGGAAACGCTCAGCTACCTGGCGCGCGGCGGGCGGATCGGGCGCGTCCAGGCGCTGGCGGGCGCGCTGCTCAACATCAAACCGGTGATCCGGGTGGATCGAGCGGATGGAAAATACAGCACGGTCGGCAAAGCGCGCACGATCGCCAAATCGCTCACGATGATCGTCGATCACCTCGTCCAGGAATACGGTCAGACGCCGGTGTGGGTCTCGGTCATGCACGGACAGTTCGCCGACCAGGCCCAGAACCTGGCGGAGCTGCTCCGAGCGCGGTTGAACATCGGACGTCTGGAGATCTTGCGCATTTCGCCGGTGCTGGGTGTTCACACCGGCCCCGGGATAGTGGGGGCGGCCGTGGCGCCGATGGCGCTGCTGGAAGATCTCGCCTGATTTAACGGTCTTCGAGCCAGTTTTTTAGCATCTCTCGCGCCGAGCGGGTCATTTCAAATGAGAAATCGGCGATAAACTTGCGCAAGTAATTCGCCTGCACCACGTTCTGCGCCCCGTTGGGATATTCTTTGGGCTCGAAAGAGGGCTGCCCGAACGGCAGGTGCATGTCGTTGAGCTCCTCGGCGGAGAAGCGGCGGTACACGTCCTGATGGACGATGAACTTGGGGTCGAAGCGCGGCACGGGGTTACCTAGCGGAGCGCGCTTCGGCCGTCCAAAGCAGAGCAGTACGGCCGGGAAGGTGTAGCGCGGCAGGTTGAAAAGCTCCCGGTGTTGTTCCCAATTCTCGATGATATCGCCGATGTAGCAAGAGCCGATGCCGAGCGATTCGGCGGCGATGACCGCCGTCTGCGCGGCGATGAGGGCGTCCATTAAGGCAAGGAACAGGTCGCCCTCGGCCGGGGTGCGGGTCTGCCGGTCAAGCTCGGCGGCGCGTGCGGCGCATCCGGCAGCCTCATAGAGGTCCATCCAGCGCTGGTAGTCCGCCAGGAAGAGCAGCAGGTAGGGCGCGCTGGCGATGAACGCCTGGTGGTCGCAGGTTTCGGCCAGGATTGCTTTTTTGTGCGGGTCGTTTACCTCGATGATGGTGTAGAGCATCATCGCCCCCGCGGTGGGGGCGCGCAACGCGGCGTGCAGGATCGCTTCTTTTTCGTGCTGCGCAAGCGGGGTCGAGTCGAACAGGCGGATCGAGCGGCGTTTCTCGATCAGTTCAAGGGTGCGGTTCAAGCGGTGTCTCCTGGTGATGGTGTTTTTTCAAATGGCCTCCGCAGGTCACTTGACAATCAATACTGAACAGGTGGCGTAATGCACCATTTTACGCGACAGGCTGCCAAGCAGCCAACTGCTGATGGCGCTCAGCCCGCGCGATCCGCACACAACCAGGTCGATCTGCCTGTCTCGAATGGTGGCGAGGGCTACTTCAGCGGCGTCTCCCCGCACAATCACGCGCTGGGCGTCAAAGCCGCCCTGGCTCAGCACCGCCAGCGTCTCGTCCAGCAGCTTTTCAGCCACGCGCTGCTCGCCCGATTCGATCTCTTCTTTGTTGATCAGCGGGAGCGGGGTGGGGTAAAGCGCTTCGGGGCCGAGCATCCAGGCGCGCCGGAAGGGTTCATCTTCGATGGGGGGCGGCAGGACGTGCATGGCGGTCAGTTCGACCGATTTGGGAAGCCAGGTGCAGCGCCGGCGCTTTCCTTCCGGGCACTTAAATGCCAGATAGTCGACCGCTCTTTGGCTGGAAGGCGAGCCGTCCACCAGCAGCAGGACGCGCTGGATCTGGCGGTAGGGGGCGCGCATGACCAGCACCGGGCAATGCGAATATTCGACCACCTGCTGGGCCACCCCGCCAAGCGGGATCCCCAGCGCGGCGCGCAGCCCTTTGGCGCCGATCAGGATCATGTCGGCCTGGATCTCGTCGGCGTAGTCGTTGATGGTGGCGGCGGGATTTCCAGCCTTGATGATCGTATGCACTATAAAACCGGCTTCCTCCATCCGTTGCTGCTCCTGATCCAGCGCAGCCTGCAGGAATTCATGAGCGCCGATCGACTGGGTGGGCAGTACGGTCATCAGGGTCAAGATACAATTTTCCGCTGAGATATCGCTGCAAATCGGAAGGTCCAGCAAAAGCTCCAGAGCGGCCCGTGCATGGGGCGAGCCGTCAAAAGCCAGCAGATAGTGCAGGCTGGTTTTTCCTGTCTTCATTTCAAGGTTGGTAAGGGGGTCAGTTGTGGTCACGGGACACCTCCTCAATCCTTATCATGACTCGAACGGAGGTTAATGTCAAGTTAATCTTGACATTTTAAGCTGAGTTTGGGCAGATAGCCGGGTTGGATGGCTTGAACGCGGAGCGTGACCCCCGTTATGCGCCGGCGCGCCAGGCGTACGTCCCTGCAAACCCCGGCGACGCAGCGGGGGTCGAGCCATATCAAACTTGAAAACGATTATTTATCACTGAATCCGCGCGGTTGACCCGGCCGCGCTGGCTTGAGCACCCACAGCTTTGTGTCTCCACCGGGAAGGCAGACGTCCCCGAAGGGGCAGCCAGTGCAGGCGTCGTCGCTGCACGTGTCGACGCGCTGCAGGTAACCCATGCGTTCGAGGTCTTCGAGCATCGCCTGCACCAGTCCTGGGCTGAGCTTCAGGCGCGAGGCGAGCGCGGCCGGGCTGGTGGTGCCGCTGGTGCGTATCTCTTCGAGCAGCGTTTCGATCATTCTTTATCACGCCTTCTACAACCCCAGTCCCACGGCCAGGTGATAGACCAGGATGCCGGCAACAATCGACACCGCGAGCATCAGGCCGATGTTGAGCAGCGTCCAGCGCCAGGAGCCCGTCTCCTGACGGATGACCGCCACGGTGGCCGCACAGGGGATGAACAGGATGGAGACGGTGAGAAAAGCCAGGCCGGTCGCCGGCGAGTAGAGCGACGCAATCGTTTGCGCCAGCCCGGCGTCGGCGTTGCTGCTAAACATCACGCCCAGCGTGGCGATGGCGTTCTCTTTTGCGAGAAAGCTGGTGAGCAAGGCGACGGTTAGCTGCCAGTCCATGCCCATCCAGGCGCCCACGGGCTCGAAAAGCTTCCCAAAGCGGGCCAGGAAGCTGGTGTGGAGGTCGCCATTTGGGAAGTAGCTCAGCGCCCAAACCGCCACCGAGAAGACCAGGATGATCGTTCCGGCTTTCTTGATGAAGGAAAGCGCGCGGTGCCAGACCAGCAAGCCGATCGTGCGGGCGTTGGGCAGGTGGTAAAGCGGCATCTCCATGATAAACGCCGACTGCTCGCCTTTGAAGAGCACCAGGTTGAGCGCCACCCCGCTGATCACCAGGACGGCTAACGAGAGCAGGATCAACCCCCAGGAGGCCAGCACCGCCTGCGGTCCGAAAAAGGCGGGGGCGAGGAACGCCACCACGCCCATGCGCGCCGCACAGGGCACGAAAGGCGTGATGAGGATGGTGAGCAGCCGGCCGGGAGTCGAATCGATGACGCGCGTCCCCATGACGGCCGGCACGTTGCAGCCAAAGCCCAGGAAGAGCGGTAGAAACGATTTGCCATGCAGGCCCATCATGTGCATGAAATTGTCCATCACGAAGGCCGCCCGCGCCATGTAACCCACGTCTTCGAGCAGTCCAAAGGCGAGGAAGAAGATCACCATGATCGGCAGGAAGGTCAGGATGGCGCCGACGCCGCCGATCACCCCGTCGATGACCAGCCCGTTCAGCCAGGCCGGCGCGCCCGATAAGACGGCCGCGGCCAGGCCGGACAGCCAGGACACGATGTGGGTGTCCAGCCACTCTTGAACGGGCGCGCCCAGGGTGAAGGTCAGCCAGAACACCAGGCCCAGAATGCCCGCCAGGACGATCAGCCCCAGGCGCGGGTGGGTCGCCCAGCGGTCCAGCCGGTCGGTGATGCTGATCTGCCCCAGGCGCGGGTGGGTGACCGCGGCGCGCATCATGCGCCCGATCCAGTCATAGCGCCCCGAGGCGATCGCCAGCATGGCGTCGTCGTGGCTTTCGAGCTGCGCTTCCAGCGCGGAGAGGTTTTGCGGCGGGAGGACGCCCCTCATCATCGCCGACACTTCCGCGTCGCCCTCCAGTAGCTTCATCGCAATCCAATCCGTTGGATACGGGGTGGGGACGTAGCCCTGGATCTGGGCGGTCACTTCTTCCAGAACCTCGCGGTGATCCTGGCGGATTTCGGGCCGGCTCGGGGTGCTGCTGCACCCGCCGGAGAGACACTCTTCGACCTTTTCGAGCAAGGCGCGCGCCCCGATGGCGCGCGAGGCGACCATCGCCACGACTGGCACGCCGAGCGCCGTTTCGAGCACCTCGGGTTCGAGGCGGATGCCTTCGCCCTCGGCGACGTCCATCATGTTGAGGGCGATGATCAGGGGGACGGGCAGGCACACCAGCTCGGAGACCAGGTACAGGCTGCGCTCCAGGTTGGCCGCGCTGACCACCGCGATCACCAGGTCGGGCTGTTCGTGTAAAATGAATTCGCGCGCGATGACTTCTTCGGGGGAATTGGCGGTCAGGCTGTAAGTGCCCGGCAGGTCTACCAGCAGGTAATCATGCCCTTGATAATGGCAGACCCCTTCACGATACTCGACCGTTTTTCCGGGCCAGTTTCCCACGTGCTGGTTTAACCCGGTGAGCAGGTTGAACAGGGTCGATTTGCCCATGTTCGGCTGGCCCGCCAGAGCGATGGTCGTCTGGCGGTCGGAAATCATGCTGTGTGTGTGTTTAACCTGGGTTGGGTGACAGGAGCTCATGCGGTCCCGGTCCGGACAATGGTGCGCTGGCCCTCGTGGCGTCCCAGAGCCACGCGCGTGTCGCGCACGCTGGCAATAATCGGCCCCCACCCGCTGTTTTGGATCACCGTGACTTCTGCGCCGGGCGTGAAACCCAGCGCCGCCATGCGGCTGACAAAGCCTCGCCCGCCGTTGAGCGAGATCACGCGGGCGCTCTCACCTGCCTTTAGATCGCTTAGTGTAATCATTCCGGGTTTTACAGAGTTTAGTTTTGGTTGTGGATCGGTCGTGGTGATGAGCATTGTTTTTTTCCTTCGATAAGATTTGCCTGACAATCGGCGCAGTAGCCGCTGATGATCAGGTGGACTTCGTTGATCTCTAGCCCTTGTTTTGCGATCCTTGGAAGCAGCGTCTCCTCGATCTCAGGTGCGCTGAACTCGATAATTTTGCGGCAGGAGAGACAGGTAAAGTGGTAATGGGGTTCTTCTTGTGCAGTTTCGAAATGGCTGTGGTCTTCGCCAAGTTTGTGCTCGTTGACCAGCCCAAGCTCTTTAAAGAGCGCCAGCGTGCGATAGACGGTTGCCAGGCTGATGCGGGGATTTTGTTTGCGCACCAGATCGTAGATCGCTTCAGCGTCCAGGTGTTCATCGCTCTCTTCGAGCACCCGCAAGACCTGGCGGCGCTGGTTGGTCATGCGCAGGTTGCGGGACTTGATTGCCGACTGAAAACTGATCTGGTTGCTCATATTTTTGTTTTCTTATTGATAATAATTCGCATTATCAATAATACACGAGAACGCGCTGAATGGCAATGACAAATGTCATAAACCTGAACGGCAAGAAATCAGATTTGTGAAATTGGTTTAAATTTCAACGATTTTTTGTTTGGTCAAAAACTGCGGGGGGTGTCAGTGCAGCGGGTAGCGGGCTTTGGCGCTGCTCCAGAACCGCCTGTCGAGGCGGTCGACCTGCCTGGCTTCGCCGGCTGCCTGGAGGGAGGCGATCGCTTCACGAATATCTTCGCGGCTGCACCCGGGCAGCACTTCACCGAGCTCTTCTTCGGTCATCGGGTGGCGCGTGATGATCTCCAGAATGGTTTCTTTCAGGCGCGGCAGCGACGAAAGGTCAGCCAGGCGCGCCGGCTTGCTGATGATGCGCGAGCTTTCGCCCAGGATCTGGCATGCCCGCTCCAGCCGCTCCGGAGGCGGCGGTTGGACCCAGGTTTCCGCCGGTGGGCGCGTCGGGACGTTGATGTGGATTTCGTCCGGCTCGATCTCTTCCAGGCGATCGCGCAGGTCAAAGAGCGCCTGGTCGCTGTCGTTCATCCCCGCGATGAGCATGGATTCGACCCAGAGCTTTCCACCGTATTCCTGGTTGAAAATGCGGATGCCAGCGACGTGGCGTTGAAATGTAAGCCTTGGCCAGGGCCGGTTGATTTTGCGATACAGGAAGGGGTCCCCTGCATCCAGGGAAGGGATGACGGCGTCGGCCGCCATGAGCTCGCGGCGCACCCTGGGGCGGTATAAGAGCGCGCCGTTGGTCATCACCGCCACCGGTATTTGTGTGCGCTGCTTGATGTCCAGGATCAGCTGCCCCAGCTCGCTGTGCAGGGTGGGCTCGCCCGAGCCGATGATCGTGATCCAATCGATCTCGTACTTGAGCGGTCCGCTAAGCGCCTGGTCGAGTTGTTCGAGGATGGTCTCGCGTGGGACGTAGAGCCGGCGCTCGTTGCACAGCGGCGTTGTGCGCCCGAGCTGGCAGTAGACACAGTTCCAGTTACAGGTTTTGAGCGGGATCGGATCGATCCCCAGCGACCTTCCTAAGCGCCTGGATGGAACCGGCCCAAAGACAACATTCATCGGGCAGCGCCTCTCTTTCTCCGCTGCCCCCACCGGCCGGCGCACAAGGACCTGATGGGAAAAACAGCCCGATCATGGGTCATGACGCCTCATCTTCTCCGCCATGAACTCCCTTAACATGGCGTTCAGCTCCTCGGTTAGCAGATAACCGACCACTTCCAGGTCTTGCCCGGTGACGTCCGGCACCTCGCTCACGGCCTGCTGGATTTCAACCGAAAGCGGCACCGCGATCGGGCAGAGCGGCGATGAGGGCCGGAATTTATAAGAGACAAAACCGTCCTCGTCCACGTGCAGGTCTTCGATCAGGCGCATCCGGATGACGTCCACGCCGGTCTCCGGGTCGATCACCCGCGACAGCCGCTCGACGATGGCGGCATAGATCTGTTCCGGGGTGGGCTTTGAATCCGTCATGGCTGTTTTAACCTCAACTCAGGGATTGCCAGCCCAAGCGCTTCGAGCAAGTCCTCCCAAATGACCCGGATAGCTTGGCTGGAGGGGGCTCCCGGGTCGAATTCTGTGACCGGGCGCCCGCTCAGCATCGCCTGGGGCATGGCCTCGTCGAACGGGATATCGGCTCCGGTCATGCGCACCCCTCTTTGCCCGCAATAGGCGCGGATCTGCTCCGATCCTTGCGGATAGATATCCCATTTGTTGATCGTGACGAACGGCGTGAGGCTAAAATGCTCCGTGAGATCCAGGATGCGCTCCAGATCGTGGATGCCCGCCGCAGAAGGTTCGGCGACGATCAGGGCGAGGTCGGTCCCGGATGAAGCGGAGATCACCGGGCAGCCGATCCCAGGCGGCCCGTCGATGATGACCAGTTCCGCCGCATCGTCCTGGGCTTGCAGGCGGGCCTGCTGGCGCACCAGCGTCACCAGCTTGCCGGAGTTCTCCTGCGTCGGGCGCAGTTCGGCGTGCACCAGCGGGCCGTAGCGCGTGGAGGAGCGAAACCAGCGTCCCACGATCTGCTGCTCCATGCGGATCGCCTCGTTTGGGCAGGCGTAGCAGCAGGCCGCGCAGCCATCGCAGGCGATCGGGTCGATCGTGTACGCCGCAGAACCGTCAGCCGGGAGCACCGCCTCGAAGCGGCAGGCCGCGTGGCAAAGACCGCAGCCATCGCATAGCTCTGGGTCGATGTGGGCGACCGCGCCGCCCCAGAAGTCGTGACTTGCGAGGGCGCGCGGCTGCAGCACGAGCTCCAGGTTCGCCGCGTCCACGTCGGCGTCAGCCAGCACGCAGCGCCCCCCTGCCTGGCGCGCCAGAGGCGCCAACGCGGCCGCGACGCTGGTTTTGCCCGTGCCGCCTTTTCCGGATAAGATAACAAGCTGTTTCATCACGATCGTCTCACCTGCCGATGC